>NZ_JBFUAU010000027.1:0-66453 GCF_056406115.1 Arthrobacter sp. P1_D4
TGGCACCTCAACGGCCTGGCACCTCAACGGCCTTGTCGGGCGGCTCTTGCTTGGGGAGTGCGAGGACGGCTCCAGCACCAACGACGGCGGCTCCGGCCAGAACCAGTGTCGCGGTGAGTGCGTCGGATGCTGCCGCGATCCATGCCACTGCTGCCGGGCCGAGGGTGCCGCTGAGTCCGTAGCTTGCGACGTCCCAGCTTTGTGCTCTGCGTTGGCTGCGCTGCCCGGGGCCGGCGATGGAGGGCAGGCGGCTGCTGATCCCGCCGGTGAGCATCGGCCCGAAGATGCCGGAGACGAAGAGCAGCATGGCTGGCCAGATCGGCCAGGCGACGGGCAGGAGCAGTGCAGCAGCACCGAGCAGCACCCCGTGGAGGACTGCGGAGCACGCGATGACCTTGCGTCCGTCACGGGCTGTATCGAGGCGTCGGGCGATGAAGGGGCCGAGCATGTGGGGTGCGGTGATTGATGCTCCCAGGATGCCGGCCAGCCAGCCCGGCATCCCGCAGGCGTGCGCGAGCAGCACGATGGCGACCACTGCGCCGCCGTCTGCGCTTCGCACCAGCGTCGCGGCGAAGACGTAGCGCGCCAGCGCCCCGCCCCGGCGGTACTTCCCGCGTGAAACGTCGAGGCCGGCGCTACGGGATAAGCCCGAGCTCATCGACAATCCTGCCAACATGGGCACGCTGCTTCGCGGTCAATCCCTGGAGGGGAAGCGGCAGGCACGATGGTGATGCCAGTCCCAGCTGTTCCGCTATGGCCGCAACGACCCGGATACTCCCGCCAAACTCGGCGAACGACTCCCACAACGGTGCAAGCCGTTCGGACTCAGCGGTCGCGTCTGAGACCCGCCCTTCCAGGGCGGCCCGGGTGATCCGCAGCGCCAGGGCGGGCACGGTGCCGCCGATGACGGAGTACCAGGCATCGCACCCGGCGGCCAGTCCGGCGGCGGCCTTTGCGTCACCGGAAACTCCGATGGTCACGTGCGCCGGGACGGCGGCGCGGATTTCCTGAACCCGCGCCTGTGCCTGCTCCGGATCGGCCGGCACGCCGGGGATTTTGATGGAGGCGATTCCGGTCAGTTCCGCGATGCGTCGGTAAAGCTCGGTCGTGAAGGTGAAATGGGTGGTGCCCGGGTTGTCATAGACGATCACGGGCAGCGACGAGTTCGCGGTGACGGTCCGGAAGAGTTCGAACACGTCATCTTCGGTGAGGGACTGATAGGTCATGGGCGCAAGCAGGAGTGCGGAAGCCCCCGCCTGCTCTGCCATTTCAGCGTTCGCGAGGACGTGTGAGGTCCGCAAGGCCCCAACACCAATGAACACCGGTGTCGCGCCGGCGTGCTCGACGGCAAGGCGGGCCACACGGCTCCGTTCCTCGCCGCTCAGATACGCGTAGGAGCCCGTGGATCCGAGCGCGGTAATGGAGTCAACCTTCGCCTCCGAAAGCCGTTCGATCAGGCGAACGAAGGCGGGCTCGTCAACAGCATCATCTGCCAGAGGGGTCAGGGGGAAGGCACTCAAGCCGGTGAACATGGTGATAACTCCTTAGGTCTGAATAACAGGGAAGCAAAAATCTGAGGCAGCTGCCGATGCCTGGGCGGGCTGAGCTGCGGGGCCCTGTCAGCAGGGAATTCCCGCGTAGCGACAGTCTGGCGGACCCCCTATTTGGAGGATTGTCGCCTACCTCGGTCCTTGGCTGATGAGGTCGGGGTCGGTGCTGGCGTGTTCGTGGGAGCGCGGTTGCCGTTGGCCACCGCGTTGCGCGGCGGCGCCGGCGAGAACGACGAGCGTGATGCCACCGAATTGGACTAGCGAGGGCTGCTGGTGCAGCACGAGCAGCCCGAGGAGCACGCCGATGGCGGGTTCGAGGGCCATCAGGGTGCCGAACGCGGTGGGCGTCATCCTGCGCAGGGCGAGCATCTCGAGCGCCATTGGCAGCACCGGCATCAGAAGGGCCAGTCCGAAGGCGGCTGCGAGGATCCCGAGGTTAAGGTGTCCGGCGGACTGCGGGATGCCGACGACCGCTGCCGTGGCAGCGGCGACGGGAACGGTGAGTGAAAGCGCACCGATGCCCGTGAAGCGGTCGCCGATCCGTTGGGTGAGCACAATGTAGACGGCCCACCCGACGGCCGCGAGCCCTGCCAACCCGATACCGGCGAGGTTGATCTCACCAGCCCAGGGTTCGGTCAGAAGGACGACGCCCAGCAGCGCCAGGGCTGGCCAGATAAGCGACCGTGCGCTGTGGGTTCGCACCGCGGCGACAGTCAGCGGACCGAGGAACTCGATCGCGACGGCGGTGCCGAGCGGGATGCGTTCGATGGAGGCGAGGAAGGCGATGGTCATCAGTCCGGTGGCGGCGCCCAGCCCCAGGAGCACGGGGATGTCGGGGCGGCGCAGTGTGCGCAATGGGGGTCGGGCGATGGCGAGGAAGATGAGTGCTCCCACGCTGAGTCTGAGCCAGGCGGTTCCGGCCGGCCCCACCGCCGCAATCAGATCCACTGACAGGGCCGAGCTCAGCTGGACCGAGAGCATGGCCGCCACGGCCAGCCCCCACGGCGGAACGGGAACATTCTTGGGGACGCGCTGGCTCACGGCTGGCCCTTTCGGGCCGGCCGGTCAGCGATCGCGCGTGTCCGGGAGTGGAAGGGCATGTCAGTCTCCTTCATTGAGCATCTCCATTGGTCATCGTGCCGGCGGGGATCAGGCGGCGGGCGACGCGGACGTCGGGACCCAGTAGGGTCAGCCGGGAGACCAGGTCCTCGGCTGCGGTGTGGAGCGCCTCATCGGTCATGGGTTCGAGCGCGTCGAGGATGAACAGTGCGGCGGTGGTCTCCTCGCCGAGCTGGGTGCGGCGTGCCTGGCGCCAGTTCCAGCGCCGGCAGGTCACCCCGGCATCGTCGCACCACACCACCTCGCCGGATTCCGGGTGCTCGATCACCGCGGCGCCGTCGGCGGCGGTATCAAAGGGCTCCTTGCCGGTGGCTCGAACCAGCCGCGGCGCACCGCTGTAGCGGGTCAGATCCTCCCCACCCAGCGGGACCTGGTGGAGCACCGAAACCGCATTATAGAGATCGGTGAGACGGTTCACCCGGGGCAACCCGGACACCGCCCGGCGCAGGAGCGCCTCCAGGGAGTTGCGCGTGCGGTTCGGTTTGGCGCCGAAGCCCTGATAAGCCTCGCGCCACGCAGCCACGTGCGGGAGCTGCTCAACCGGCCGGCCGTTGAGCAGCTCCCGGGCTGCGGATTCCGCCGCCTGGAGCATCTCCTCACCGGCCTGGTCACTCGGGCCAGGGACGAGTCCGTCAACGGCCAGCAGCAACGCCCGGTAGTCGGGCCGCAGCGCGAACACGGTGGCGTCAACATGGCCGCCGTCGAGAAATTCCTGAAGCATGCCCGACTCAGGCATCGGACGCCTCCGGCCGGTGTCCCGTCCCCACGCCCGGCTCGAAGACGGCCAGGGAGAACCTCGCCGGCTCCGTGCCCGGATTGGCGTAAGAGTGTGCCACGTCGCCCGGGAATGTCACCGCATCGGCCTCATCGAGGGTGAGCAATTGACCTGCGACCTCCACCGTGACCGTGCCCTGCTGGACCTGCAGGAGCTCCTTGGTGCCCGATGTGTGGGCCTCGCTTACGTGACGGTCGCCGGGACCCAGCGTCCAGTCCCACAGTTCAACCACGTCCGGCGGTTCGGTGCCGGCCACCAACACCCCGCGCCCGCCGGACTCACCATTCCACAAAGCAGCGCCCTCACCACTGCGCGTGACCTTCACCGGCTTCGGGCGAGGTGGCTCGACCAACGCCGGCAGCCCCACACCCAGCGCGTCGCTGATCCTCAGCAGAGTTCCCACGCTGGGATTCGCGGCACCCTGCTCCACGTTGATGACCATCCTGCGGCTTACCCCTGCAGACTCCGCAAGCTGATCAAGCGTCCAGCCCCGCGACTGCCTCTCCTGCTTAACCCGGGCGCCGATTGCCAGCGCCAAGCTCGTTGTACTCTCATCCACAAGTGCATCATACTGCACTTTGAGTGCATTATCTAGAACACCTAAATGCGCTGTTACCGTCACGATCGTCACCGGTTGGGGCCAGTTTCAGTTGCTCGCCCGGGGCCAGAAATACTTGACACAATCAGGCCGGCAGTCGGGTAGCTGTAGATCCAGTTCCCCTCACGTCGAAGTGATGCCGTATGTATATGTGGAAACACTGAACTGGTCATCACGGAAGGGGAGTTCTAGCGCCTACTTCCACTCCCGTGTTTTTAACTCCGATAATGAAGATTCCGTAAGGGTGCACTCGTAACCGACGAATCTTCGCCTTGCGCTGCCACTGATGGTGCGATGCCTCAGTGGTTCAGCAGGTCACATCGTCATTGGGGAGGGCCGACGCCCTCCCTGTGGAACCGCGTTTGGGGAGCCCGCCGTCTTCCGGCGTTGGGCCGCGCCGGGGCGCCATGAGGTGCTCGTTATCGCTGGTATGCGGAAGGCTGCCGGGCTGTGGCGTCCTGTTTTTTCTGGATTGCTTGTGCCATTGGCGCGGGGTCGTCTTCATAGTCGGTGGCCCCGGCCAGATCGCGGCCGGCGATGTAGCCGAATGTCAGTGCGGGTCCCAGGTTGATGCCGCCGGCAGGGTAGTGGCCGCCCATGACCGATGCGTGATCGTTGCCGGCTACATACAGCCCCGGGATGGCTTCGCCGTCGTTGTTCAGGACGCGGGCGCGGCCGTCCGCGTCGAGGCCGGCGAAGGTACCGAAGCTTCCTGGCACTACCTTGACCGCATAGTAGGGGCCTTTTTCAAGGGGTGCCAGGGATGGGTTGGGACCCACGTTCGGATCGCCGCCGTAGCGGTTGAATTCGGTGTCCCCTCTCCCGTAGTCCGGGTCCACGCCTTGGCGGGCGTGTTCGTTGAAGCGCTCCACGGTGTGCCGCAGGGCGACTGGGTCGATCCCGGATTTGGTGGCGAGTTCTTCAATCGTGCGGCCCTTCTTCAGGTAGCCCGAGCGCAGGTAGGGAAACAGCGGCACGGGCAGCGGTTTGGCCATGCCCAGTGGGTACTTGCGGACGAACCGGGTGTCGGCGATCTGCCAGGACTGCACCGCCTCGCCCTCGGGCGTGGCGTCGATCAGTGCGGTGATGTAGTCGTAGTAGCCGTTGGCCTCGTTGACGAACCGTTTGCCGTTGGCCCTTACTCCGATGGAGCCGGGCTTGGCGCGGTCCATGATGTGTGGGAATGTGCCCGTCCGGCCGTTGCGGTAGGGCACGAGCGAGACCGGGCACCATGCAGCGGCTGACTTCACATTGGTTTTGAACCGGGCGCCGACGGACTGGCCCAGCGAGATGCCGTCGCCGTTGGCTTCAGCCGGCGCCAGCGTCCAATGCTCGCGGCCGGTAGGGGTTTTGGGGAACAGTTCTTTGCGTCGTTGAATATCGTGGGGGAATCCGCCGGTTGCCAGCACCACGCCGCGGGCTGCTTTGATGGCCAGTGTGCCTTCGGGGGAATCGACGAGGGCGCCGGATACCCGCCCGGTGCCGTCGGTCAGCAGGCGGGTAACGGGTGTGGAGACGCGGATGTGGACGCCGAGGTCGTCGGCGGACTTCATCAGCCGGCCGGTCAGGGCGGTTCCGTTGACCAGTTGCATGTTCCTGCGGTGGACCAGAAGATCCCAGACGTGCGGGGTGAAGCGGCGTGCGGCGTGGAACAGGCCGATGATGCGGCCCTGTGACGCTGAAAGGAATTTGGTGAGGTCGGGGCCGGCCATGATGCCCATGCCCAGAAACGAGGTCTCATAGAGCTGGTGGCGCATCTTGGCGCGTACTTCGGGTTTGATGCTGCGGGCGTTGATGGGCTTGGGCCCGACCGAGCGGTGGCCGGTTCCGGCTCCCGGTGTTTGGCCGTAGATGTCCTTGATATTCTCGCCTGGGGTGAACTGCAGGCTGGTTTTGTTCTCGAAGAAGCCCACCATGTGCGGCACGGCCTCAAGAAATGCTTCGACCTTCTCGGTCTGGTAGTCCGGGCCGAGGCGGTGGCGCAGGTAGGTGCGGATGGCTTCCCGGTCCTCGCTGACGCCGGCAGCTTTCGCCAACGGATTTGCCGGGGTCCAGGCCCAGCCGCCGGACCAGGACGTGGCGCCCCCGCAGACCGGGGCCTTCTCCACGACGATGACTTTCAGGCCGTGGTAGGCGGCCGTGACCGCTGCGGAAAGCCCGCCCGCGCCGGAGCCTATGACGAGGACGTCGCAGTCCAGGGTCTTGGCGGGGGCTGTGGTCAGGTCATCGGATTCTGTGGTGTTCACTCGGCTCTGGCCTTAATTGTTGGCTGTATCTGTGGTCTGTGTTTTGTGTGCAGGGGGTGAATGCGTAGCAACTGGCGTCCCGGTTGCCGGTTGCCGCACACTCGTCTTCGCTTCGCCGCTGGTTTGGGCGCGTCCTGCTTCTTGGGTGGGTTTAGCGGTGTTCCTTGTTGGCCCACTTATAGGACCAAAGGCTGGACACCAGGGCTATCAGGCACAGCCCGGCAAGCAGTGCCGCGGCAGGGGCCCAGCTGCCGCTGCTGGCCATGAGGGCGGTGGCGATCAGCGGGATGAAGCCGCCCACGGCCCCGGCCAGTGCATAGGCAAATCCTGCGCCGCTGTAGCGGATCCGGACGTCGAACATGTCGGTGAACCAGGTCTGCTGAACGCAGGTGGAGATGTTGTGCCCGAGATTGATCAGGACGACGAAGCCCAGGATCATCGGGATCAGTTCACCGCTTTCCAGCGCCGCGAAGAACGGCGCGGCTGAAAGGGCCGCGGCGAGCGGGCCGATGATGTAGAACCACTTCCGGCCGTACCTGTCCGCGAGGCGTCCCCAGAGTGCCAGGAAGGGGATGGCCAGGACCATGGCGACCATCGAAGCGGTCAGGACCGTGGAGGTAGGGGTGTGGGTGAAGTTCTTGACGTAGGCCAGGGAGAAGGTGAAGCCCATGTAGAAGGTGCTCTGGTCCACCATCCGCATGCCGATCACAGCGAGGATCTGCTTGGGGCTGGTCCGCAGCGCTTCGGCCAACGGTGCGCGCGCGGCCTTGTGTTCTTCCTTGRCGGCGGTGAACTSYGCYGACTCGGGYACGCCGGCMCGGATCCAGAGKCCGAYMAGGGCGAAGAGGATGCTGATCAGGAACGGSAGSCGCCAGCCCCAGGCGAGGAACTGTTCCGGGGTGGTCAGGGCGGTGACCAGGGAGAACGCTGCGGTGCCGAGCAGCAGTCCGACGAAGGAGCCGATCTGCACGCCGGTGGCGAGGAAGTTGCGTTTGCCTGCCGGCGCGTTTTCTACTGCCATCAGGGCCGCGCCGCCCCATTCGCCGCCGACGGCGATGCCTTGGATGGCCCGCAGGGTCACGAGCAGGAGGGGTGCGGCGACGCCGATCGCGGCGTAGGTGGGGAGCAACCCGATGGCGGTGCTGGCCAGTCCCATCATGATGACGGTGATGAAGAGCATGGTGCGGCGGCCGTACTTGTCGCCGAAGTGGCCGAAGATGGCCCCGCCGATGGGGCGGAACAGGAAGCCGACGGCGAACGAACCCATGGAGGCCAGCAGCCCGGCGACCTGGTTGTCCGAGGGGAAAAACAACGGCCCGAACACGACGGCGGCAGCGGTGCCGTAGAGGAAGAAGTCATACCAGTCGACGACGGCGCCAACGGTGCTGGCCAGCGCTGCCCGCCGTCCTGCCCTGGCACTGAAGACGACGGGTGGGTGGTTCAGGGCGCCCATGGTGGTACCCCCGGTGCTCGAAGTGTGGGAACTAGGCATTGCGGTTCACCGCAACCTTTCTGTTTGCTCGGCTGCACCTTTGCGGGCGAGCGGATTGAGTGCTTTAATGACTACGTAGTCATTTAGTGATTTAGATCATACGCACACCGCTTGATGGCAGTCAACACTTAGCGAGCAGGATGGAAGTTATGAATAGAACGATTGGTCTGGCGCACTTGTCGGCGCTGCATTTGAGTCCGCCGGACCTGGTGGAGGCAGCGGCAGATGCGGGCTTCACCTCGGTCGGGGTCCGGGTTCACCCGGCCACCCGGGGTGAAACTCAGTACCCGATGGCTGCCGGTTCGTTCATGTCCGCGCAGACCATCGAACGCCTGGCCGGTACGGGCCTCTCAGTCCGCGACATTGAAGTATTTACCCTGGACGGACACCGCGGCCGCGAGGAATGGGAACCGGTCCTGGAGGCAGGAGCGGCCCTCGGCGCGAGCGTTCTCAACGTCATCGGCGGTGATCCGGACCGCGCCCGGCTGACGGACAGCCTTGCGGCTCTGGTTGACGATGCCGCCCAGTACGGAATCCGTCCGTCCATCGAGCCGATCTCCTATCAGCCGCTGGATTCCGTACCCGCTGCCGGCCTGCTGGTCGACCGGACGGGGTGCGGCATCATGCTGGACGCGCTCCATTTCGTGCGGGCGGGCAGCCAAATTGAAGACCTGAAAGCCCTGCCTTCCGGCGCGGTCACAGTCATCCAGCTCTGTGACGGCCCGGCCGAAACCCCGGCACTGCCGGTCCCGCACTGCATGCCGCTGGGACAGGACGTGAACGGATCCGCGCGGCAGATCGAGTCGCGTGCGAAGCGGCTGGCCCCCGGGGAGGGAGTGTTCCCTCTCCGGGAGATCCTGGCGGCACTGCCTGACGCGCCCATCAGCGTCGAAGTCCCTGACGTCTGGGCCGTCGAGACCGGCGGCACAGCCGCACACCTCAAACACATCCACACCGCAACCGGGATTCTGATCGGCTCACCCCTGAAAACTGAAATGGAGAGAACATCATGAGCGAACTCACCGACGTGACAACACCGGGGGCAGCCGCAGGCAGCACCCCGCGGCCCCGAACCGCCAGCGCCGAGATCTATTGGCCCGGCCGTTTCCGGGATCAGGTCATCCTGGTCACCGGCGCCGCCGGCGGGCTCGGATCCGACACCGCGGACCGGCTCACACGCGAAGGCGCCACTGTCGTCTGCACCGACGTCGCCGACGGCGGGCTCGGCGACGGAAGCAGCCCCGCCAACTGCATGGCACTGAACGTCACCAGAAGGACCGATTGGGACCGCACCGTCCAGACAGTACTGCAGCGGTACGGCCGGATCGACGGGGCGCTGTTCGCCCACGGAATCCAGGGCCCCGAGGTCGCGGTGACCGAAATGCCCGCCGACGGATGGGCTAGGACCCTGAGCGTGAATCTGGACGGCTGCCTGCACGGCCTGGCGAGCCTCCTCCCCGCCCTCACACAGCAGGGATACGGCCGGGTGGCCATCCTGTCCTCAATTTCCGCCCGTGAAGGGAACCCGCACCAGGCCGCCTACTCAGCGTCCAAGGCCGGACTCGTGGCCCTGGTCAAAACGGCAGCAAAGGAAGTCGCGCCTTTCGGGGTTACGGTCAACTCCATCGCACCGTCCATGATGAAGACCCGGCTCCTTGAAGACCTCAGCCCGGAACGGAACGCCCAGCTGCTCGCCAAAGTCCCCATGGGCAGGGTCGGACTGCCCGAGGAATTCTCCGCCCTGGCCACGTGGCTGCTCTCGACCGAAGCGAGCTACGTGACCGGTCAGACGCTCGACCTGAGCGGCGGCCGCAATACCGCCTGAGGAGGCGGCGCGGTCGTCCCCCGTATTTCCAGCCTGACCGGAAATACGGGCTTCCGCGTCTGGCTGGGAGGCCCGCCCTCGATTCTCCCGGCCAGGCGGTCGACCGCCTCGTACGACATCTCCGCAATGGGCTGGTGCACCGTGGTCAGGTTCACAAAAGCCCAGCGGGATGGCCCGGAGTCATCAAATCCCACAATCGACAGCTCCTCCGGAACCCGAAGGCCCAACTGGGTTGCAGCGTCCAACGCAGCAAACGCAAAAGCATCCGTCACGCAAAACAGTGCCGTAGGCCTGTCCTGGCGATCAAGCATCTCCAGGGCCGCCCGCACCCCGTCCTCGTGCGTCAGGCGGAGGTGCTGAATCCAGTCCTCGCGTACCGGGATGCTGCGGCGCTCCATCGCAGCGCGGACACCATCCTCGCGGTCACGGCCATTGGACCGGTCACGCAAAGTGGACAGCACGCCGATTCTCGTGTGCCCCAGACCCTGCAGATGGGAAATCACCAGCTCACCCGCGCCCCTGTCATCCGCCAGGACCGCCTCGACATCGACGCTGACATCATCACGGCTCAACAGCACCACCGGCGTCCCGCGGTCAAGGACCCGCCGGACCGCGGCAGAACCCTCCCTCGCCGACACGAAGATCATCCCGTCAACCGTCGCACGGTCGAGCACATCAACAGCCTCAGGATCCGGCGAAATATCCGGGTCCCGAATCAGCACCATCCGGTAACCACGCTCCAGCAACCGATTCTGCAACGACTCCACAATGACCGGGTAGATCGGGCTGGTCAGATCCGCGACCACAATGCCCACCGCGTGCGTCCGCCGGGTCACCATCATGCGGGCCGCTGCATCCGGTACATAGCCTAGTTCCCGCGCCCCGGACAAAACCCGCTCCTTGGTAGAAGGCGCGACAGCCGGATCCCCCCGCAAAGCACGTGAAACCGTCGACTGCGACAATCCAAGATGCCGGGCCACATCAACACTGGTAACCATGGCCTAATCGTATTTCACCCACAGCGCGCCAATGGCGGAAGTCCAGGCGCGACCAAGATGACTTGAAAAGGAAAGCCTGATCCAGTCAACCATTACTGGATCAGGCCCTCCTCAATGGGCCCACGACACCATCAGGAGGACTCGGCCCTCTAGATTGCCCCTGACGACACTTTCAGGAGTATCGGGCCCTCTGCGACCAGCGCAGCATCATGCTGATCCCGGATGAAGTCATGGCAGGGTTCGGCCGCGCCGGCGACTGGTTCGCCCTCGACGCCTACAAAGTCCGGCCGGACCTGATCACCTTCGCCAAGGGCGTCAACGCAGGCTACGTTCCCGTCGGCGGTGTCATCATCTCCGAAGAAATATCCGCAACGTTCGACGAGCGCGTGTTCCCCGGCGGACTGACCTACTCCGGCCATCCCCTCGCGGCCGCGTCCATCGTGGCCTCCATCGACGCCTTCGAAGAGGACAACATCGTGAAAAACGCCGACGCGACCCGCTATCTGAAGGAATGGCTGGTTGCTCACCGTCGGCTGGCGGCGGTCACCAAGGGCGGGCCGTTAAGCAGCCAACCGCGCAACAAGGCCAGAAGATCATTGAGTATTCGAGAAAACTGGAATGCTCGGTGATTCTTTGGCTCCTATGGGCTGATGGAACCCGCAATGAATCCCTTCACCCCCGGCTCCGGCGTCAAACCACCTGCCCTCCGTGTCTGAACGATTAGTGAGGAACGAGCGAGGTCCATGCCTCCAGAATTGTTCGGGGTGAGGTCTTCGACGATCCCCTTGGCCCGAGTCAACAGAGTCTCTGAAGGCGATATGCCGGAGTGTCTTACATCGATGTAGCCAGCGGAATCATCAGCGTTCACAGTAGGTGTTGGTCCACGGCCAGGTGGCGACGCATAGGCCGGTCTCGATCGGACCTACATCATCGCGCTGGCTCCGCCGTCTACGACCAGGTGGGATCCCGTGACCCATTTCGCCTCCTCGGAGGCGAGGTAGAGGCCTGCATACGCGACGGCGAGTGGTTCCCCAGGTTTGCCGTCAATCGTGCGCTCGATGATCGGGGCGACAGGCGCGTTCTCGCCGAATTCCTCGAACATCGCGAGTACCGGCGGAGTCGCCATGACACCAGGACTCACGCAATTGACGCGAACGCCGACGGCGACACCCTCGGCGGCGAGCTGCCGAGTCAGAGCGATGACGGCCCCTTTCGCGGCAGCATGGGCGGCCTGCGGCAGGGCCCGGGCACCCTGGATCCCGGCGCCCGAACCGATGTTCACGATCGCACCGCCGACGGCGGCCAGGTGCAGCCAGGCGCTTTGGCAGGCATGCCACACCAGGTCCAGCTCGTTCTGGATGGTCGACCGGTAATCCTCGCCGCTCATCTGGGCGAACGGCGCGAATTTCGGCATGCTGGCGTTGTTGTAGAGCACGTCGATGCGGCCGTGGCGTTCGATCGCGCCGCCGACCCAGCGATCGATGTTTTCCCGGGTGCCCAGGTCCAACGGGGCGCTTGATTCGATGGCGCCCCCGTCGGCCTCCACCAGGCGGACCGTCTCCGCTGCTCCGTCGGCATCGAGGTCACAGCCGACAACAGTGGCGCCCTCGCGGGCGAATAGCCGGGCGGTAACCCGGCCCATTCCGCCCCCGATGCCTGTCAGCAGAACGACTTTTCCTTCCAGACGACCACCAGCCATGGTTCCTTCTCCATTCATCTCGTCCGATGTAGTGAGCCCATGCAACCACAGCGCGCAGGGGACCGGAGGCCGGAGCGGTGTGATGGTGCAGTTCGTGCACACTTCTGTGCACGGACTGCACCATGGGTCCGCAATCTCCCCACCCCGGCACCAGATGGCGCAGGATGAGCAGCACGTGTTACGCACGACACACCGCATCAAAGGAGATGATGAATGATGAGTATCACCCCCGATACGTCGACGCGCCCGCTCCCACCCGGCGTCACCGAGTTCGACCTCGAAAAGGCACTCGCGGCGTTCGCCGCCGCGATTGGCGAAGACAAGGTCGCAAGCGACGCCGAGTGGCTGGAAGATTTCCAGGATCCCTTCCAGGTTCCCGGCTCCGCCACGAATCTCCCGTCCGCAGTCGTCAGCCCAACGAGTACCGAGGACGTCCAGGCAGTCGTTCGGATCGCCAACGAGTATCGCATCCCTTTGTGGCCCATCAGCCGCGGCAAGAACAACGGCTACGGGGGAGCCGCGCCCCAGGTGCGCGGCACGGTGATGCTCTCGTTCCGGAACATGAACCGCGTCCTGGAGATCAACGAGGAGCTCGGCTACGCGATAGTGGAGCCTGGCGTGAGCTGGTACGACCTGCACGAAGCGATTAAGGCCGGCGGACACAACCTCGTCGCCTCCATCGTGGACATCGGCTGGGGAGGCGTCGTCTCGAACACGCTCGAGCACGGGCTCACCTACATGCCGTACTCGATCGACCAAGCTTCACATTGCGGCTTCGAGGTGGTGCTCCCGAACGGCGACCTCATGCGCACCGGCTCGGGTGCAATGGATAACAACCCGACCTGGCCGCTGTACAAGCGCGGCCTCGGTCCGACGTCGACCGAGATGTTCATGCAGTCGAACTACGGCATTGTCACGAAGATGGGCTACTGGCTGATGCCGAAGCCAGAGGTATACATGCCGCTGTGGCTGCGCGTCTGGGATGAGGCGCAGACGCCCGCCGTGGTCGATGCGCTGCGCGAGCTCATGCTGGCCGGCACCATCGACATGCGCCCGCAGCTGTCGAACACCCTGTGCATGGCCTCGATGCTCACCACACGCGCCGAGTGGTACACCGGTGAGGGCCCGATGCCGGAGGAGATCATCGACAAGATCGCCAAGGAGATGGGACTGGGCCGCTGGATGATGCGCTTCGCCCTCTACGGCGACGAACCGGTCGTCGACCACAACTTCGAGAAGCTCAAGGCGCGCTTCCTGCAGATTCCGAGCGTAGATATCATGGGCCAGAAGCACGGGGCAGACGCCTGGGAGACGCTGCCCAACCCGCACGAGCGGGTGCAGATTGGGGTGCCGAGTCAGGATCTCTACAAGATGGCCGGATGGTCAGGCGGCGAGGAGGGCGGCCACGTCGACTTCTCGCCGGTCATCCCGCTCACGGCCCAGCACGCGATCGCCGCGCAGAAGCTGATGGCCGAAATGTGCGCCGAGGCCGGCCTTGACTTCCTAGGTGGCATGCTCCCGATCAACGCCAGGTCGACCACGTTCATCAACGTGATCCCCTTCGACACGAAGAACCCTGAGCAGGTCGCCAAGGCGTACGCCCTTGCCAAGCGCATGGTCGCCGAGGCCGGCAAGCGCGGCTACGGCGAATACCGGGCGCACCTGTCCTTCATGGATCTCGCGGCCGACCAGTTCGGCTTCAACGACCACGCACTGCGACGCTTCAACGAGACGATCAAGGACACGCTCGACCCGAACGGGATCATCGCCCCGGGCAAGTCCGGGATCTGGGGCACCCGCATGCGGGAGGCCGGTTTCCCGCAGGCGTGATGGCGCATCTTCGGGGAGCCCCCGCCCTGCCCAACGGGCAGGTGCCGGGAAGACCCCGCCTCTTCCCGGCAGGCTCCGCCAGATGCCTGGCTTCCCGCGGGGCACAGCCGTGGACCTCGCGAAAGGCTCTGCTGAAGCTTGCCGGATGGCGGTATCCCCACCTCGTCGCGACCGTCGCGATCGTCGTTTCAGGGGACCGCCGCAACTCGCTCACGGCACCCTCGAACCGGCGTTCGCGGATCCAGGCCGACACTCCGGTGCCGGAGGCTGCAAAGAGTTTGTGGACGTAGCGCGTGGACACGTAGTGGGCCTGCGCGATCCGCTCTGGCCCGAGTTCCGGGTCGTGCAGGTGGTCCATCACGTACCGCTGCATCCGAGCGAACAGTGTCTCAGGTCGGGAGCGCGGATCGGAAGTCTCCTGCGCGCCGTACATGCTGCGAAGCAAGGGCAGCAGCATCTCTGCAGCGCCTTCCCCGTCAGGGCTCAAGAGCCCGCCGCCGCTCGTTGTGGTTCGGGCTAGCTGGACGAGGAACGGGGTTCCCGGCCCAGTGAGCCGTCCCTGACCCGAATCCACCCGCGTCGCGGAACGCCGGGCGATGCCCTCGGCCTGCGCCCCGATGAACCACTTGGGAATGCTGAATACGACCACCTCGAAACCCTCCCGGCCCTCAAAAGTGGAAGGCCGCGACGTATCCTGGCACGCAATGTCACCGGGGCGAAGAAGGCAGCTGCGATCCTCCTGTTCGATATGTACGGCGCCCCTGGTCATCAGATACAGCAAGATACACTCCGGATCGGCGGTCGCAATCATCCGCTGCGTGCGTGCCACCCGGTGCGCAAGTCCTTGGATGGACCGGACCCCGACCGGCCCGACCTGGCCACCGGCCAAGCGGGCCTCGAATGACGGCGCCCCGAACGATTCGACCTGCATCGGGAAGAAGCGTTCGGCGATTCCCGCCGACCAGTAGTCCCGGCGCTCGGCCGGAGGAACCGACCGGGTATCGAGTACGGAAGTCATCCGGTCCACCTCAGATAAGGTTCCGTGATAGATCTGCAGTGTAGGCGAGCAGATGCCGAGCAGGGAAGGGCGGGCGTAGCCGTCGGCCCCGGGCTGGATCGACGTCGGGAACGCCGGGTCGATTCCGTGCGGCGCCGATGCTGCCGGCGATTGGAGGCCCCGACAGCCCACGACAACCCGAGCTGACCGCCAAGTCCCTCGCCAGGGCCGAACCTCCGGCTTCCATGACCTCCGTGGCAGAAGACGCAGTCACGGCACCTCCCTTAAAGATTCGATCCGTTTCGTACTGAGTGTAAGGTGCGTCAGAATTCCATGCAAAGATGCCACGTCACCTCGTCGGTGGGTTACTGAAGAATGCCCGAAGGTCGCGGGCCTGAGTGGGAATCCGTGGCAATCCGTTTCGTGGCCCCAGAAGACCCTTTGCTGCCAGGCCACTTGGGGCGTTGTTGTTCCTATATACACAGGCTGACGCTTTTGCCGGGCCCCCATCGCCAGTACCTCGCGATACCCGGAAGATTGAAGCATCAGGTGTGATCGTGTACGTTTCGTATTGGATGGCTAAGCACGTATGGTTGACCCATGGCAATCAGAAGCGAAGAAAGTCGTCGGGCCATTTTGGAAGCAACCATGAAGTTGCTCGAAAATTCGGGGCCTGACGGATTTACGGTGCAAAAGCTCTCGATCGAGCGCATTGCCCGTGAAGCCGGCGTCAGCAAGACCACTATCTACAGGTGGTGGTCGAGCAAGGTTGCCGTGGTTATCGATACATTCCTGGACAACCATGTCGCGCGTACTCCGGTGCGCCAGGATGTCCCTGCCATCGACGCGCTTCGTGAGCACATGGCCTCACTTGCGGAGGTCTACGCGGGCAATGAGGGCCGGCTCGTGGCGCAACTCATCGGTGAGTGCCAGGGCGACGAGGCGGCGATGGCTGAATTCAAGAAACATTTCTGGATCCCGCGCGCGCTGGTTGTTACGTCCCTGGTTGACCGGGCCATAAGCGAGGGGTCGATGCGCAAGGATCTCGACGCCCAGGTCGTCACGGAGCTGCTCTATGCTCCCGTGTACTTCCGTCTGCTGTTCCAGTCTGGTCCCCTTGACGCCAAGGCCACCGATGCCATCATGCAGACCGCACTTGAAGGGCTTGCTGCAGGGTAGCGGCCCCAAGTACTACCTGTTTCCCGTCCGAGTCCATGGGCCCGATGGGCTCCGTGACTAAAAACTTGAGCCTATAACCTTGGGTTCCCGCGGCATGTTGGGCGAATAGTATGCCGGTGTCGGCTTTGGCCGGGGAGCGGCCCGGCCCCCGCGTTGAGTGGCGGGCACCTATTTGAGGGTGCGCAAGAAGTCTTCGGCGTCGGTTCCGGTAGGCGGCGACGGCCTGTCATCTCCTGCGCCTCCTGAGGCATCTTTGCGACATGCTCGTGGCGCCCCTTGCCTCCCTGATTTCCCTTTCCTGTGTCCAGTGTGGGCCTGTGAGGCTTCGGCCTGTGCAATACGATACGGTTCGTATATATTTAATTCGACGTTAGATGTGAGGAGTCTGACCCTGTTCTGTCCCTGCCCGTGGAGCCAGCCCGTTAGGGAAGCTGTCCACACTGAGAGGAAACATCATCATGAAAACCGCCATCGCGCCGAATGACGCGGTCGTCGTCGCCTATCGCAGGACACCGATCGGCCGTGCCCGCAAGGGATCGCTGGCCGGTGAGCGACCGGAAGACCTCGCGCTGGCAGCCATCCGGGGAGCGCTCTCGGCCGTTCCACAGGTTGACTCCGCCGAGTTTGCGGATGCCTACGTGGGTTGCGCGGTACCGCAGGGCGCGCAGGGCGACAACATTGGCCGCCGCATCATGGTGCTTGCAGGGATGGACAGCGTCCCCGCGGTCACAGTGAACCGCTTCTGCGCCTCCTCGTTGCAGGCCACCGCGATGGCTGCCCAGGCAGTGCGGGCCGGCGACGGGGACGCGTTCCTGGTCGCGGGCGTCGAATCGACCACCTCGACACCGCCCGCGGTTGAATCACCCCACCCCGCCTTCGCGGACACGGCACGGCGTGCCGATGGCATCTTCCAATCCGGCCAGACGTGGGTCGACCCCCGGAATCAAGGGCAGCTGCCCGATGTGTACCTCCCTATGGGCAAGACCGCCGAGTTCGTGGCCCGTCAAACCGGCACCACGCGCCGCGACCAGGACGAATGGGCGCTGGAGTCCCAGCGCCGGGCCGAACGGGCGATCGAGTCCGGGTACTTCGCGCGCGAGATCGTGCCGGTGGCCACGGCTGCCGGCACGGTGGTGCGCGCCGATGACGGCCCGCGTCCGGGCACCACTCTGGAGGCCCTCTCGAGCCTCAAGCCGGTGTTCCACGAGTCCGGAACCGTCACCGCGGGCAACGCCAGCCCGCTCAACGACGGCGCGTCAGCCCTGGTGGTGATGAGCGCCCGGCGCGCGGGCGAACTGGGGTTGAAGCCGCTGGCCCGCATCCTGGGCAGTGCCGCAAGCGGCCTCTCGCCGGAAATCATGGGACTGGGTCCGGTGGACGCATCCCGCCGGCTGCTGGATCGTTTGGGCCTGTCGATGGGTGACATCGACATCGTCGAGCTGAACGAGGCCTTTGCCGCCCAAGTGGTTCCCGTGGTGCGGAAGCTGGGCGCAGATCCCGAGCGGGTCAACCCGTTTGGCGGGGCGATCGCCTTGGGCCACCCCTTCGGTGCGACCGGCGTGCGGCTGGTCGGAACGCTCATCAACGGACTGCAAACCACGGACGGATCGCTCGGCCTGGCGACGCTCTGCGTGGGCGGCGGCCAGGGCATGGCGATGGTAGTGGAGAGGTTGTCGTGAACCAGCCAGCGATCATTGCCGACCCGGCCCGCTCGATGCTGGCCGCCGACCGGAGCCTGGACGGGCTCGGCATCCAGGTGTTGCGCGCCAGCGAGGGCCGTGCCACGGCCGTCCTCCGGGTCACGCCCGAAATGGCCAACGGGCACGGGATTGCCCACGGTGGATTGGTCTTCGCGCTGGCAGACACCGCGTTCGCTATGGCCGCAAACACATTCGGCGCCGGAATCGCGACCGCCGAGGCTTCCATCTCCTACATTTCCCCAGCCTGCATCTCGGAGGAGCTGGTCGCCTCCGCTGAAGTGACCTTTCACGAGGGCCGCCGGATGATAGTGGATGTGGTGGTGCGGGCGGGGGAGCGGACTGTCGCCATCTACCGCGGAACGGGCAGGGCGCTGCGCCCGGCGGACTGAGGCTTCTTGAACAGCTGCCGATGTGGGGCGGCAAGACATGCGTGTGTGCCCGGGCTCCAAGTCGGAGTCCGGGCACACACGTATTTGTACCAAGGTTGCCGCGCCAGCATGATTGCGTCCGCGAACCCGGCGGTGATGGCGTCTGCACACTGTTGCGGGTCGAAGGTGCTGCTGAGGAGCAACGGGACCTCGGGCATGGCATCTCATCCTGTCGTCCCTGGAGGACCTTGTTGGGGAACTCCGGATCGGCCAGCATTTGCCGCGCCAGCATGATTGCGTCCGCGAACCCGGCGGTGATGGCGTCTGCACACTGTTGCGGGTCGAAGGTGCTGCTGAGGAGCAACGGGACCTCGGGCATGGCGGTGCGGAATGCTTGCGGCTCGCCGTGCTCCAAAATGGCGCCTGAGTGGGAGGTGACGTTGTTGTCCATCGACTCGTAGTTCGCATCGCTCAGGGCGATATATCCCACGCCTTCCTTTTCAATGATCGCTGCAACTTCGGCGAACCCTTCGGGTCCCTGGCCATCGGGAAGGTGGTCGTTGGTGCTCATCCTGAGGCCCACCGGATAGTCTGTTCCGACTTCGGCCCGGATCGCCCGAATCGTGTCCGTGAGGATGCGGGCGCGGTTTTCGGCGTTGCCGCCGTATTCGTCCGTCCTCCAGTTGGTGCGCGGTGAGAGGAAGGAGGAATAGAGGTAGCGCATGTGTGCGCCCAGCTCGATGCCGTCGAAGCCGGCCGCCTTGGCACGCCGCACTGCGGCGACGGCCTGCTCCTGGACCTCGCGGATTTCCTCCTTGGTGATCTCCTCCGGCGTCGGGTTCGTTCGGCCGCCGGGAATGTAGAAACCGTGCGGCAGGCGGGGTGCGGCCATGCGGACGGGCTTCGGGCTCGCGGCCCTAGTGGGCCGGCCCTCGCCCGGCACGCCCATGGCGCCGAAGCTCGGGAAGATCTGGGCGAAGATGGGTGCATCGTGCTCGTGCACGGCATCGACCATGCGCCGCAGACCTGGAATGAACTCGTCCCGGTCGAAACGCATCAGGGGCTGGAACGGTGCCTCTTGGTTCCCGCGCTCGGTGGCCACGCCTCCACCGATGATCAGCAGCCCTGCGCCGCCGCGTGCCCGCGTAGTGAGGAACGCGATGGTCTGATCGCTGGGATGGCCGTCCTTCGTCGGCTGAAGTACGGCCATCGGACTGAGCACAAAGCGGTTCTTGATTGTCAGGCCGTCGATTTTCCAGGGGCTGGAAAGCACTTCGGCGACGGTTGCTGTCTCGGGGGACATTTATTCTCCTTGGTTTTCAGTTGGACCGGGATGAAATGATTCATCCAAAATTGACATTCGACTCGGCGCGTATCGTATCGTGATTAGCGCGTGTCGCAGTGGAACGGCGAAAGTAGCGGAAACCGGACCAGGCCTCAGAACCTGTCTCGGACGTGGCGTTCCCGACCGTAGAGCGACACCACAGCAAGGATGATGACCCCGAAGACGATGCGGCTCTGGGCATCCGTCAGCCCATTGCTGACGATGATCGTTGACAAGAGGGTGAGAGTGAGTGCGCCCAGCAGCGTCCGGGTGTAGCTGCCGCGAATCGAGCCGAAGATCGAGCCGCCGACGAGGACCGCGGCCAGGCCGGAGAACAGGTAGGGTTCCCCGATGGTTTGCGACCATCCCGCGCCGAAGGATGCGATGAAGATGCCGGCAACCCCGGCCAGGGCTCCGGAGGCTGCAAAGACCATGGTCCACACGGCAGCGGTCCGGACCCTTGCCAATTGAGCGGCCCGGAAATTGATTCCCGTCGCGTAGAAGCGACGTCCCGCCGCGGTGCGATTGAGGAAAAGCCACATTCCCACCCCGCAGAGAAGCACGATCAGGATGATCGGGGGGAATGGCAGGCCAAGGGTGGTCCCCCTTAGGCTGGCCAGGGAACGCAGCGCCTCCGGCGGGGCGGAGGAATAGTCGCCGTCGGCGAGGAACAGGGTCGCGCCCGTGATGGCCGCGCCGGTGCCCAGCGTGACGACCAGTGGCTGGACCGCGAAGCGGTGGCAGATCCAGCCGATCAGGGCGCCGACGCCGCCGCAGACCACGACTGTGATCAGCAGGGCTACGACCGCAGGGACCCCGAGCTTACCCGCGACGTTCGCCGCCATGAATGTACCGAAAAGGATGTAACCCGGGGCCGCCAGGTCAAGCCCGCCCAGGATCACCACAAGCGTCTGGCCCATGGCTGCCAGGGCCAGCAGGGACGTGATGACCAGTATCGAGGTGATTGACCTGGGGTTTGCGATTGCCGGTATGGTGATCACCAGCCAGGCCGCCAGGGCCAGCACGACAAGGACCTGCAGGGCCGGTACCTCGAAGACCCAGGCCCTGAACCTGGTCCAGGGTCTGGGCCGGACCGTCGGTGCCTGGGTTTTTGGTGCGGGGGACAGGGTGTCACTGCTCATGATGCGTTCCTCTTCAAGCGGGGGGCCAGCAGCGTCGCGCCCAGCACGACGCCAACGACGAGGACGGCGCCGTAGGCAAATTGGATGAGGCTGGGTGCCACGCCCGAGGCCGTGAGCAACTGTTGCAGCAGATAGATGGAGACCGCCCCGAAGAGGGCACCCAACAGCCCGCCGCGGCCGCCGGCCAGGCTCGTTCCGCCCAGCACGGCCGCGGCGAGCCCCAGCAGGGCATAGGTGGAGGCGAGCGAAGACTGCGATGACTGCACGATAGCCGTCAGGGCGATTCCCGCGATTCCGGCGAAGAGGCCGCCGAGGGTATAGGCCAGGATCCGGATTGCCTTGATGTTCACGCCGGAACCGTAGGCTGAAACATCACTCTCGCCGGTCGCGAGGAGATTGCTGACGAAGGCCGTGCGGCGCAGGGCGAACCAAATCAGCCCGGCGACGCCGATGGTCAGGAGAGCGCCCGGGACGATGCCGATGCCCCCGGCGAAGACCTCCGTCCAATTATTCGGGGCGGCCACCGGATTCTGGGCGATGGTCAGCGACAGGCCAACGAGCAGGAACAGCATCCCGGTGGTTGCGACCACCGGATGCAGGCGCACGACGGCGACCAGGATTCCGTTCAGGGCTCCGATTCCGGCGGCCACCGCCAGGATGATGGGTGCCGCGAGATGCCAGTTGCCCAGCCCCGCGGGAATGAGGATGGCGACGAACAGGCAGTTGCTGAAGGTGGCCAGGGGACCGACCGAAATGTCAATGCCACCGGCGAGGATCGAGGGCGTGGAGGCGAATCCCACCAGCACGAACGGCGCCAGCGTTGCCAGGGTGCCGGGGAGACGCGCGGGGGAGAGGAAGGACGGTGAGACGATCAGGTTCAACACCAGCAGCACCAGTGCGAGCAGCAGGGCAAAGGCGAAAGGCCAGCGCTGGAACAGGGGGAGGACGCGGTTCATGTATGCACCTCTGATTTCTGGCCGAAGTATGCGGCGACGATGGACTCGGTGGAAAGCTCGGAATGGGGGATCTCGGCAAACACTGATTGGTCGCGGAAAACCAGGACGCGGTCTGCGAGGTCGACGAGTTCGTCGACCTCGCTGGAGAGGACCACGACGCTCATGCCTTCGGCACTGAGCCGGTCCAGGATTGCGTAGATCTCCCGCTTGGTCCCGATGTCGACCCCTCGCGTGGGGTCGTTAAGCAGCAGGACCCTGGGGTCCGTGGCAAGCCAGCGGGCCAGCAGCACCTTCTGCTGGTTGCCGCCGGACAGGGTTGAAATTGCATCCTGCGCGGCGCCGAAGCGCAGTGACAAGGACCGAGCGAACGCATCGAACCGCCTGGCGATGCTGCGGGTGTCCAGCAACCCGCAGCGACGGTCCTCCCCCAGGGTCGGGAGTGCGAAGTTCTCCCGGATCGACATGGACTCGAACAGTGACTCACCGCGACGCTCCCGAGGCAGGTACGCGACCCCCAAGGCATCCCCGTTCCGCTCGGTAAGGTCTGCGGCGCCCTCGGGCAGGAGGCGAACAACCCTGCCCGGCCCGGCAGCCACGCCGGCCAGGCGCTTGATGAACTGGTCCTGTCCGTGGCCTTCAAGCCCGGCGAGGCCCACGACCTCACCGGCGCGCAGCTCGAAGTCGATGGGTGCCGAGGCCGGTGCCAGACGGACGGCGGATCCCCGAAGGATGACGTCCCCGGGGTCGTGCGGCTGCCGCCGGGTCTCGTTGTGGCCGGAGTTTCCGGTCATGTCCGAGATCAACCGGTCGACGGACAGGTCCGAACGGTCCACGGTGGACACGCTCCGGCCGGACCGCAGAACGGTGACCCTGTCCGAAATCTCCGCGACCTCGTCCATCCGGTGCGAGATGAACAGGATGGCGGTCCCCCCGGCCGCGAGTCGGCGCAGCTCGACGAAGAGCCGATCACGGGACCTAACGTCCAGGGAAGCCGTTGACTCATCAAGGATGAGCACCTTGGGCTTTCGCACGAGCGCCCGCGCAATGCAGATGGACTGCCGCTCGGAGAGCGAGAGTTGGCCGGCGGGAAGATCGAGGGGTACCTCGCCGGCGATACGCGAGAGGACATCTTGCGCTATTGATCGCTGCTCGGCGCGGCCCAGCCGGCGACGGAACGTCCCGTGGGACCCGAGCCAGACATTCTCGAGGACCGACTGGCTCCCCGCGGTGAGGACCTCTTGGAACACCGCCGCAATCCCCAGGTCCATGGCCTGTCGTGGCGATCGGCTGTTGACGGGGACGCCGTCCAATGTGACGGAGCCGGCGTCAGGACGGTGCACCCCACCCAGGATCTTTACGAGCGTGCTCTTCCCTGAGCCGTTTTCGCCCAGGAGCGTGTGGATCTCGCCCGGCCGGAGATGGAGGTCACCGTCGATAACGGCGCGCGTGGCACCGAACCGCTTGCTCACCCCGGCGAGCATCAGGCCGGATGGTTGGTTGTTCACGGCGAATCTCCTTTGAATGGCCGATAAATGTGTCTCAGGTCATATTCGAAACTAGACGAATCGTACCGCATGTGCCTAACCTGATGCCATACGATACGAATCGTTTTATATGGCAGGAGATAAACCATGAAGAAGACGACCTTTTTCCCCCGCTTCTCGACGGTCGGCGCCGCGATTCTGGGGGCCGGCGCCCTCGTCCTGACGGGCTGCTCGGCATCGGCGCCAGCGGCCCCGGGCTCCTCCGGAGGGGCAACCCCCGCCAAGGTGTCGCCGGCGGCAGCCGGGACCTGCGGGTCGCTGCCTACGGGTAGGGCGAACGATCCGAACGGCCTGCTGTCCGGTTTGCCCAAGGAGATCGCCGCGGGCTACAACCTCTACCCCTACGAGATCCGGAAATCGGCATGGGCCGACTACAAGTCGAAGAAGACTGAGGGTTTCACGGCTGCGATCGTGGGCATGCCACCTGCCAGCCCCTTCATTGCCTCCATGTCGGAGGCGATCCGCACGAGCCTGAAGGCCAATGGTGTCAAGATCGTCGGCGACTTCGCCCCAGATGACCCGTCGAACGTGCCCCTGCAGCTTCAGCAGTTCAACGAAGCGCTCTCGCTCAAGCCGGACGTGATCATCTACACCGCCATCGCACCGGAGCCGTCCGTGGGCTTGGCAAAGGCCGCCCATGACGCCGGCATCCCGCTGGTTGCCGCCCAGGTGCCGATCGATTCCGAGTACGCCGTGAGTGTGACGAGGAATACCCCGCTCGCTATCGCCCAGGTCACCGCCGGCACCGTGGCGTCAATCGGGGGCAAGGGCAACGTCCTGCGCGTCGACGGCATCCCGGGCATCCCGGTCTCGACCTTCGCGGGCCTGGGCATCGACGCCGTCCTGGCTAACTGCCCGGAGGTCAAGGTCGCCGGGTCGGTCACCGGCTTCTTCCAACCGGCCACGGCCCAGGCGGAGGTCCAGAAGTTCCTTGCGACCCACCCTGCCGGGGTTGACGCCGTCTTGCAGGCCGGAACGATGGGCGTCGGCATCCGCAACGCCTTTGTGGAATCGGGCATGGAGGTGCCGCCGATCGCGGACGACGGGTCCAGCCAGGGATTCTCCTCCTGGGCGCTGGCAAACCCCGGCTACCCCTACTTCGGCACCACGACCCCGTCCGTGCGCACCGGTGAGGCAGTGGTCGATGTGGCCCTGCGCATCCTGAAGGGCGAGGGACCGAAGATCAACCAGATCGTTGAACCCTCGGTGATCGTCTCCCGGGAGAACCTCGCCAAGGTCGCGGACCCCTCGTGGGACCACAATGACCTGACAGACCTGGCCGGCGACCCGGCGGACTACCTGCCCACCGACCGGCTCAACGCATTCTTCTCAAACCCCGGCGCATAGGGGCGGTGCGAGTCATGAGCACGAGCGATGATCCTCCACCCGGCCTGCCGATGTCCGGGTGCCGGGTGCCGGGACCAACGCCGGGCCGGTGAACGACTCAACGCGTTCTTCGGATAATCCCGGGGCCTGACGCCGACGCAGGAGCACACTCATCACCGGTCCTGGACCGGAACCGAGGGCCTCTTCCGCCGGGTGGATGTCGAATCGACATCCACCCGCCGCTTGCCTGTTTGTAGTCCGTTTCGGCGGCCGACGCACGATCCCGTTCCCTGCGTCCTCTGATTTCGTCAAGGGTGGCCCGCGGTCGCCGGATCGGTTCCGGTGCTGCATCTAGTCATTCAAGGTCATTCAAGCCGTTTTCACGCGCAAAGAAGCCCCTTGGGACACTGAACCAGCATGCCGGTTCAGTGGTCCAAGGGGCTTTCCAATGCCGGCACTCCGCCGGACGGCCGCTTAGGGGCTGACGCGTCCGCGCAAGAATTCCGAGTCCGGGGAATCGGTGACGGGCAGTCCCGAGGCTTCCAGGCTTGCGCGCAGCTGCTTCATGAAGCGGTCGGGAAGTCTGACTGCCGGCGGGCGCAGGGCGCCGCCGTTGAAGCCGGAGAGCCACTCCTGGTACTTCCACTGGGTGCGGTTGATGGAACTGGTGCCCGGGGTGGAAGTGGACGATACAGCCATATTGGCGGCCCGGGCCGGCTGGACCTCCCAGTAGCGCTTCATGGCTTCTTCCCATTTGCCGGTGCGCGCCAGTTCGAAGGCCTTGGGGTAGTAGTCTCCCATCCAGTTCGTGTTCGCGGTGCCGGAGAACTGGACGTCCAAGACCGACATGAGGGGGATTATTTCGGCCTCGATGGGGCAGGAGATCACTACTTCATCGCGGAAGTGGTGGTACATCTCCATGACTCCGGGGATGCCCGGGTAGCCCTGTTCGGCCTTGATGGCGACGATGCTCGGCATCGCGTCGAGGACGCGGCGCACGAAGTCCACGCTCATGCCTGCGGGGTGGATGCGCTCGAAGCCCCAGGCGGGGAGCGGGAACAGCATGGTGGCCAGATCGGTTTCGTCGGTGAAACGCTTGGTGTAGTCGAACACCTCGTCGTACGAGGTCGGCCAGAACGATGAAGGGTAGGCCAGCAGCGCGCGGTCGGCGCCGGCCTTGGTAGCCAGGTTTGCCGCATGGATGTTTTCTTCCAGGGTGCCGAAGATTGCGTGGAAGAAGAGGGCGAAGTCCGGGCCGGCTGCTTCGCGGGCGATGGCTGTGATTCGGGCGTTCTCCTCCGGGGTGATATTCGCTTCGGCGATCAGCAGGGAACCCTTGTAGCCACGTTCCTTGAGCAGGAGGATGTCGTGGCGGATCGCGTTTTCGTTGATGGCAGAGAAGTCCGGGGTGAAGGACGGGTGCGTCACCGCGACGGTGCCGACGAAGTTCTCCCGGGCCCAGGAGCGGGCTTCGGATTTGGTGTATTCCACCATGTTGTTCTCCTTTATTATCAGTGGGGTCTATTTGCGGCTGGTGACGATGCCGACGGGCAGGACGGTGCCGATGCCCTCGGCGCGGGCGCGGTTAACGAGCATCTCGGCAACAACGATGTCCTGCAGGCCGGAACCGGTCGACTTGTAGATACGGATCCCGTGCTCCGCGTCGATGGCGGTTTCGCCGGTCAGGACGGCATTGAGTGTGACAATGAGCGAATCGACATCGACGCCGTGTGCCCGGGCCGCGATCATGTCCCCGCTGCCGTGCACGACCTCGTCACGGGTGTCCACCACGACGACCGCGGCGCGGGCGATCAGCTCCGCGGGCAGCTCGCGTTGTGCGGGGGTCGTGGAACCGATCGAGACCACCGCGGCGTTCGGGCCGACCCATTCGGCCAGCAGCGTAGGGGACTCGTCGCGGGAGCGTGCCGCGCACAGGATGAGATCCGCGCCTTCCGCGGCCTCGCGGGCCGAGCCGACAGCTCGTGCGGGTGCGCCGAACGTGCCGTCGAACTCGCGTGCAAAGGCCTCGCGGTTGGCAGGGGTCGGACTGAACACACGGATGTCGGCGAACTCAAGCAGGTGGGAAAAGGCTGTCAGGTGGGAACGCGCCTCAAAGCCGGAGCCGATCACACCGACGATCAGCGGCCGCTGCGGCACGATCGTGGAGGTGCCCACGGCAGTGGTCGCTGCGGTGCGCAGGCCGGTGACGCGATTTCCGTCCACGAGAGCCACCAGATCCGCGGTGTCCTTGTCGAAGAGTGAAATCAGATAGCTGACGCGCAGGCCGTCCGCGAAGGACCCGGCGATTGACTTTGCGCCGAACAGTTGGCCGTTGGGCGGCACCGAGGGCATGATCCGCAACCATTCGCGAGGTGTCTGGGCGAAGATCCTTCCCGGTGTGCCGCCCTCGTCGTCGGGGGCCTTGTAGGCGGTGCGGATGGCTTCGATCGCCCCGGCCCAGTCCGAAAGGCTGGCGACGTCGGCGTCGGTGAGAAAGAGCGGAAGATTGTTCGGTAACTCGCCATTGGTGCTCACGGGGGCACTCCTTGGATGTCGGGCAGCCGGTCCACGGGCTGCGGGCGTGGGTGGATTTACTGAGTAGACCCAAATAGTATCCGATACGAATCGTATCCTATATAGTCGTGACAGAGAACACGTCTCCAGGAAAGGATCCCAACCATGGCAATCGCAACCGTCAACCCGACCACCGGTTCGACCGAAATGATCATTGAGCCGCACTCGGCCGAGGAAGTCCAGGATCGCATCGCGGAAGCCGCCGAAGCGGCGCGGCTCCTGCGCGGCAGCACGTTCGCCCAGCGTGGGCAGTGGATGCTCGCCGCGGCGGACATCTTGGAGGGTCAGGCGGAGGGCCTGGGCGAATTGATCACCGTCGAGATGGGCAAGCCGATTGCGCAATCGATTGCCGAGGTGCACAAGTGCGTCAAGGCCATGCGTTTCTACGCCGAGCATGCCGGGGAATTCCTGGCCGATGCCCCGCTGGCGGACCCGTCAACTGTCGGCGCAACCCGCGCGTGGACTCGCTACGAACCGCTGGGCACCGTCCTGGCGGTCATGCCCTGGAACTACCCCCTCTGGCAGGTCATCCGGTTTGCGGCCCCGGCGCTTATGGCGGGCAACTCCGGCCTGCTCAAGCATGCCTCGAACGTGCCGCAGGCGGCGCTCTTCCTTGACACGCTCTTTGAGCGGGCAGGGTTCCCGCGCGGCTCCTTCCGCACTCTGCTGATCGGCGGCTCCGAGGTGGCCGGCGTCCTGGCCGATACGAGGGTCAAGGCGGTCACCTTGACGGGTTCCGAGCCGGCGGGGCGCTCCGTTGCCTCCATTGCCGGGGACCATGTGAAGAAGGCCGTGCTGGAGCTCGGTGGGTCGGACCCTTTCATTGTCATGCCCTCGGCGGACGTCTCGGCCGCGGCGGCGACCGCCGTGCGTGCGCGGATCAGCAACAACGGCCAGTCCTGTATTGCCGGCAAGCGCTTCATCGTGCACACCGAGGTCTATGACGCGTTCGCCGCCGAATTCGTGAAGCTGATGTCGGAGCTTGTCGTCGGGGACCCGCTGGATCCCGCGACCCAGGTAGGGCCCTTGGCCACCCTGTCAGGGCGCGATGAGCTGGCCGGGCTCGTTGAGGACGCCCGCGCCCTGGGTGCCCAGGTGCTGACCGGCGGGGTGACCCCCGGGGGCCCCGGCTTCTTTTACGCCCCCACGGTGCTCGCCGGGCTCAGCGACGGGATGCGGATCATCCAGGAGGAGACCTTTGGGCCCGTCGCCTCGCTCTATCGTGCGGCGGACCGCGAGGACGCCCTGCGGATCGCCAATCAGACCACCTTCGGGCTTTCCAGCGCGGTCTGGACCAGCGACGCCCAGGAAGAGGAATGGTTCACGGCCAATCTTGACGCCGGCGCGGTGTTCGTCAACGGCATGACCGTCTCGCACCAGGAGCTTCCGTTCGGCGGGATCAAGCGCTCCGGGTTCGGGCGTGAGCTCGCCGCGGACGGCATCCGGGAGTTCTGCAACCTCAAGACCGTCTGGAAGGCCTGAGTCGCAAGGCTAGACGCGCATTCAAGCCCACCCGTGCCCTTGTGCGGCTAAGTGATGCATGTTACTTTTTATTCGAAACGATACGTACTGAACTTGAAGGAGCAAGATGGCTAACGTCAACGTCGACGTGGTAGTGATCGGGGGAGGGCCTGTAGGAGTCACTGCGCTGGCCTTGCTGGGGCGCGCAGGTCTGACCGCCATCGGGGTGGAGCGTGATGTCCAGGTTTGGCCAACTGCCCGCGCCGTGCACTTTGATGGTGAAACCTTCCGCACCCTCCAATCGCTGGGAGTCGCCGAGCGCTTTGCCGAGGTAACTTTGCCGATGTCCTCCTTCCACATCGAGAACGAGGAGCGGGAAGTCCTGGTGTCCTTGCCCACGGGTCAGTTTGGCACCCAGGGTTGGCACGACGATCTCACCTTTCACCAACCGGACATCGAGGTCCTGCTGCGGGATGTCGTGGAAGAACTTCCCGGCGTCGAGCTCCGCCGAGGCACCAGCGTGCTCTCCGTGCGCAATGAGGGACCGGGCGTCGAGGTGGCGGTGCGTGGCTCCGACGGCGCGAAATCCTTAATTCGCGCCCGCTGGGCCATCGCAGCGGACGGGGCACGTTCACCAAGCCGCCAGGCGCTGGGCATCGAGTGCGAAAAGCTGGGCGAGGATGCACAGTGGCTTGTCGCGGACGGCATTTTGGAAGAAGGCCCCGGCCTGTCTTCCGACATGATCTTCCTGGGTCATCACACAAGGCCCGCCCTGTGGATCCGCCTCCCCGGCAAACGGGTGCGGATGGAGTTCATGTTGATGCCGGGGGACGACCCCGAGGAAATTGCCACCCCTGCGGGTGTGGAAAAGATCAGCCACGGCGTGCTGCCGACAGACAGATTCACTGCAGACCGGCTCGCTATTTATACCTTCCGTGGCCGCATCGCACGGCAGTGGCGCGCCGGGAACATCTTCCTGGCGGGGGACGCAGCCCACCAGGCGCCACCGCTTTTTGGTCAGGGCCTATGCGCCGGAATACGCGACGTGGCCAACCTGGTGTGGAAGCTCGATGCCGTCAAGCGCGGTGCGGCCGACGACAGCCTCCTTGACACCTACGAGAGTGAACGCATGCCGCATGCACGGTTCTGGGTCGAGCAGGCAACCCGGGCGGCGGGCTTCATGCAAACCACCGACGCCGACACCGCGAAGCAGCGTGACGCCTTCATCCGCGCAAACCCCGCCGCATCCGCACCGATCTCACCCGCGCTGGGCCCTGGCCTGCACGACGGCGGCACCGACGAACGCGCCGGCCGGCTCGGCATGCAGCCGATCCTCGCCGACGGGGTGCGCCTGGATGACATGGTGGGAAGCCGTTTCCTGGTGGCAACAACCCGCGAGCTCTATGCCGCGGTCCCGGCCCCACTGCGGGAACTACTTGAGGAACATGCCGACGTCGTGGTCCTGTTCGATCCGGCCAAGGTCGGCCAGATCCTTGCCGCCGCCGGCGCCCAGGCGGTCGTCGTTCGCCCGGACCGCTACATCCTGGGCCTCGGCGACACCCCCGAGGCCCTGGAGCGCCTCATCCGCAGCATTCCGCAGGCCGGCCACAACGTGCCGGCACGCATCTAAACCCACATCCGCGTCAAACGGACAGAACACAGGAGACCATCATGGCATTCAGCCCCATCACACACCTGAGGCACTTCGACATCGCGGTGCCCGACTACCAGAAGCAGGTTGAGTTCTACAAGAACCACTGGGGCCTCACCGAAATGGAGAACGACGGCGGCGTGACCTACTTCGCCGCCGAGGGATCCCCGGAACAGTATTCGGTCCGCGTGCGCGAGGCCGATGAGAAGCGCCTTGACATGGTCGCGTTCGGCGCGGCGGACAAGGCCTCGGTGGACCAGCTCGCCTCGGACCTCATTGCCAAGGGCGTGAAGCTCATTGGCGAACCCGATGACGTCAAGACCCTCGGTGGGGGATACGGCTTCCGCTTCTTCGACTTGGAGGGACGCACCATCGAGGTCTCCTCCGATGTTGAGGTGCGCAAGCACCGCAAGATCGAGGAACGCGAGGCGATCCCGGTGCGGCTCTCCCACGTGGTGCTCAACTCCCCGGAACCGGAAAAGATGCGCGCCTGGTATGAACAGCATCTGGGCTTCCGTCTCTCCGACACCCTGAACCACCCGCACATGGGCGACCTCTTCTACTTCATGCGCTGCAATGCACAACACCACTCCATAGCGATCTCCCGCGGTCCGCATGCCTCGCTGCAGCACGCGTCCTTCGAGCTGCGCGGCATCGACGAGTACATGCGCGGAAGCGGCAAGCTGCTGCGGTCCGGGTTCAAGAAAATCTGGGGCCCTGGCCGCCACAAGGCCGGGGACAACACCTTCACCTACTTCCACGATCCCAACGGGAACACCATGGAATACACCACCGAGCTGGATTCGGTGGATGAGGATACCTGGCATCCAAGCATCTTTGACACGCGCGACCCCGAGACCTCCGACCAATGGGGAACCGGCGGCGACATGGACGAATTCATCGCCCGCGAAATGTTCAACGACCGCGACAAGGGCCTGTACGTGGCCCCACCGGTATAGCGGCAGTAGACAATGACTAATGGAGGATTCATGGAAGAGGCACGCGTGAACGGATTCATGCTGGGCACTTTCGAGGACGGCGGGGAGGAGTTTCCCGGTGTGGTCTTCGGCGACGACGTCGTTGACCTGCGCACAGTGGTGCCGGGAATCGGGCGGATCGGGGACCTGTTCGCTGACTGGGATGCGCACCTGGACGCCCTCGAGGCCATCGACCCGGCAGCGGCGGGCGCACGCCCGCTCGACGGGCTGCGGGTGCTGCCGCCGGTGCAGCCGGTGGGCACCATCATCGCCGCGGGGGCGAACTACCGTGAGCACGTCCTGCAGATGAGTGTGGCCCACAAGCTCGGCAAGGAAGGCGCCGATGCGGCGCAACTGGCCGCCGACGCCGCAGCCGAAATCGACGAGCGCGGCCGGACGGGCGACCCCTACGTCTGGACCGGGATCCCCTCGGCGGTCTGCGGCGCCTACGATGACGTGAAGTTGCCGGATGTCGGCGGAAACGTCGACTGGGAACTGGAGCTTGGCGTGGTCATCGGCCGCAGGGCGCACCGGGTCGCGGCCGAAGACGCTTTCGACTACGTGGCCGGGTATACGATCGTCAACGACATCACGGCGCGCACGCTCGTACCGCGCAACGACATCGCGATGATGGGCACCGACTGGTTCCGTGCCAAGAACCAGCCGACGTTCTTCCCCACCGGCCCCTACGTGGTGCCGAAGCGGTTCGTCCCGGATCCTGCGAAGCTCCGCATCCGCTTGAGCCTCAACGGCACGCTGATGCAGGATGCCTTGGCCGATGACCTGCTCTTCGACATCCCGAGCCTGATCGCCTACGCCTCCTCGGTGGCCGTGCTGCTGCCCGGCGATGTCCTCATCACCGGTTCGCCTGCGGGCAACGGTTCGCATTGGGGCCGTTACCTGAGGGACGGCGACGTGATGGAGGCGGAAATCTCTGGTCTCGGCATCCAGCGTTCAACGGTCCGTGGGCCTAGCGGGCAGTTGCCTCCCTGGTATGTGGATCGCCCGGACGCGGTCGCCGCGGCCGGCGGGGCCGCCCCGTGATCCTGCGTCAAAGCCACTTCGTTCCGCCGGTGTCCTATCTGCTGGCGGCCGAGCTGGGATTTCTGCGCGGTGTTGAGGTGCTGCCCACCCGGACGCCCTCGAGCGCGGAGCAGCTGCGGGCCCTGCTTGCCGGGGAGCAGGACATGGTGGTCACGGCTATCGACAACCTGTTCGAATGGACCCGGGCCGGCGCCGACGTGCGCCTGGTTGCCCAGGTCGAGCAGACCACGCAGCTGGGCATCCATGCAGGCGGTGACGTGGAATCCCTCGCGGACCTGGCCGGGTGCCGGTTCGCCGTGGACGCCCCCGACAACGGTTTCGCGCTCATCGCCAAGCACCTGCTACGGGACGCCGGCGTCGAGGTCGACTACGTGGTGGTGGGCGGCGTTCGCGAACGCTTGGACGCGCTGCTCGGCGGCCAAGTGGACGCGACCCTGCTCGGGCCGCCGTTCGACAAACTGGCCGAAAAGGCCGGGATGCGGCGCGTGGTGGACGTCAATGCCCTGCTGCCGGAACTGCCGGGCCAAGGCCTGGTGGTCCGCGCCGAGCTTCTCGCTTCCGCAGAGCTGGAACGCTACCTGGGCGCTTTGGTGCGCGGGGTGGCGGCCGGAGAGTCGATGACCGACGCGGAGGGAATCGAGTTGCTTGAACGCTGCGGCTACCAGGCGGCGGCCACGGCGGCCTGGGGCGCGCGCGCCCGCACGCTTGCGGTGGATCAGCGCGGACTTGGACTGCTGACCGGGATCCGTCGAAGCCTGGGCATGCTTCCGCCGGACATCGGGCTGGAGGAGCTCTGCGACGGCGAACCACTCCTGAGGGCCACCCGGGCCGCCACGGTCGGTAACTGAGCGTCACCCCCACGAACTTGTCTATTGCAACCCCACCAACCCAATGCGATACTGTACGTATCGTATGTTTGATGTCCAAAGGAGCAACCATGAAACTGGGACGTATAGCAGTGCCCACGCCCGACGGCGAGCAGATTCGACTCGTCGCGGCCCAGCCGGAGCAGGGCCGGGTTATTGACCTTGCCCGCGCCTATGCCTTGACGTTGCAGCGCAAGGCTGCCGAGCCCGAGCGCGCCCGGGCTCTCGCCCTGGCGGTGCTTCCCGGAAGCCTGGCGGCGGGAATCGGCGGAGGCGCCGTATTCCTGGACGCCGCACACGCTGCGCTTGCCGCGGCCGACGACGCTTCGCTTGCCATCGATGAGGTCTCGTGGCGGGCGGCGGTCGACGCCCCGGTCATTCGCGACGGGCTGACCTTCGAGCAGCACATCCAGAACTTCCACCGCATTGTCGCCAAGGCACAGCCGGCAAGGTCGATCTACGAGCGTCCGGGGTATTTCAAGGGCACTACGGCCATGTCCTATGGCCACAACCAGGTTCTGCCCTACCCCGACTTCACCGAAGCCCTCGACTGGGAACTCGAGGTCGGCTACGTCGTGGGCAAGTCCGGAAGCGACCTGACCCCGGACACGGCGCTGGACCACCTCTTTGGCATCACCGTCTTCAACGACTTCAGCGCACGCGATATCCAAGGCGCGGAAATGGCGATCGGCATGGGCCCGCAGAAGTGCAAGGACTTCGGCTACGGCATTGGCCCCTGGGTCACCACCATGGACGAAATCGATTCCATCGAGGGACTGCGCGGCCAGGTCCGCGTCAACGGGGAGGTGCTCTCCGACACCAAGGTCGAGGACTTTGTCTACACCCCCGCAGAGCTGCTGGCCTACGTCTCGATCTCCGACCGCCTGCAGCCGGGCGACATCATTGGATCGGGCACGATGGGCTTCGGCGCCGGCGTTGAAATCGGAAAGTTCCTGAAGCCCGGCGACGTCATTGAACTCGAGCTCGAAGGCGTCGGCACGTTGCGCACACCGATCTCCACCGAACGCCAGAAGGCTCCCTGGTGGCCCGAGCCGCGCACCTACCCGCACGAAGAATGGGTGGTCTGATGACCCGCCCCCCAGTACGCCGCATCGTCACCGGGCACGACGACCAGGGACGCGCCATCATCCTCTCGGACGGTGCCGCGCCCAACCACTGGTCCTCGGAAGTGATTCCGGGATTCGGTGCCACCGTGCCCTGGCTGACCGCGGCCGGACGCATCGACCACGTCACCGACGCGGACCCGGCCGCGGCCGACGCCGAGATTCCCAGCTTCCCCGCTGCCGGCGAGACGATCCTGCGCATTGCAGACTTCCCGCCGGACGCCGTCTATCCGGACGAGGCGGGTTCGGTGATCTTTAGCGAGCTCGACGGGCACGACGAGGCCGAAGCAGGCGCCGAGCACAGCGGCTCCAAGCACTTCTGGTTCCATCGCACCGACTCGCTGGACTACGCTGTCGTGCTCGAGGGCGAGATCACGCTGCTGGTCGACGAGGGTGAGGCAACCATGCGCGCCGGCGACGTGGCCGTGCAACGCGCCACCAGCCACGCGTGGTCCAATCGCACCGACCGCACGGCCCGGGTCCTTTTTGTGTTGATCGGAACCGAGCCCCTCACAGCATCCCAGATCGCCGAGCGACGCAGGGAAGCTTCCCGGCCCTTGGAGAGCGCATGATCCTCAACGCCCACGCCGCAGACGGCGAAGTGATCTGGGAGCCCGACCTCGAACGCAGCGCGGAGACCGGCATCGGGCAATTCGCCGCCTTCCTGGGCCGGCAAGGCATTGATGTCAGTGCAGGCTACGACGAGCTCTGGCAGTGGTCGGTGGATGAGCCGGAACAGTTCTGGGAACTCTTTGCCCGGTTTGCGGGAGTCGAGTTCGGCGGTACGGCAGGACCGGTCTGCACCACTGACGCCATGCCGCACACGCGGTGGTTTCCGGGACGCACCCTCAATTTCGCCCGGCACCTGCTGCAGGGCCACGAAGGAATTGCGCTGGTGGGCATCGCCGAGGACGGGACGCGCGAAGAGGTCACCTGGGACGCGCTGAGGCGCGAGGTGGCATCCCTCGCCGCGCACCTTCGGGACCGCGGGGTGGGCCACGGGGACCGGGTCGTCGGAATCCTTCCGAATGTTGCCGAAGCCGTCGTCGGGCTGCTCGCCACTGCCACTATCGGTGCTATTTGGTCCGTCTGCGCCCCTGAGTTCGGCCCGGGTGCGATCGTTTCGCGGTTCGCCCAGCTCGGTCCAAAGGTCGTCATCGCCGCGCCGGGCTACCGGCTCGGCGGGAAAGACCGGGACCGCCGTGGGGAGCTGGGGGAGATCTTCGCTCAACTTCCCACCCTCGAGCACATCATCTGGGTGGGGCGGCATACATCTGTCCCGAGTGTCCCAACCCGGGTTCCGGCCGTGGACTGGGCCCAGGCCGTGGCCGAACCGGCGGAGCTCGTCTTCGAGGACGTCGAGTTCAGCCACCCGCTGTGGGTCCTGTTCTCCTCCGGGACAACGGGCATTCCCAAGGGCATCGTGCACGGGCACGGCGGGGCGCTTCTTGAGGAAATGAAGATGCTCCTCATCCACTCCGACCTGCGGCCCGGGGACCGCTATCTCAACGTGGCCTCTACGAGCTGGGTGCTGTGGAACGCGCTCGTCTCCGCACTGGGGGTGGGGGCGACGGCGGTACTCGTCGACGGAAACCCCACCTTCCCGTCCATCGACCGGGTGTGGCAGATTGCCGCAGCCGAGCAGGTCGCGGTCCTCGGTGTGGGTGCGGGATTTGTACATGCCTGCGCGAAGGCGGCTCTGGTACCGATGCGCGACCACGACCTGGACGCCCTGAATTCCCTTCAGGTCACTGGATCGCCGCTTTCGGCCGACGGTTATCGCTGGGTCTACGGCAATGTGGGTGACATCTGGTTGAGTTCGATGAGTGGTGGCACCGACATCGCCTCCATCTTCGTGGGAGGATCCCCGACATTGCCGGTCCATGTCGGCTACATCCAGGCTCCGGCCCTCGGAGTGCGCGTGGAGTCGTGGGATGAAGCCGGCAATCCCACCCGGGGCAAGGGCGAACTGGTAGTGACCAGGGCAATGCCCTCGATGCCGCTGAGCTTCTGGGGAGACGATGGCAGCAGGTACCACGAGAGCTACTTCGCGATGTACCCGGGGGTGTGGCGGCACGGGGACTACATCGAGTTCACGCACCGGGGCATCCTCATCCACGGCCGTTCCGACTCGACCCTCAACCGCAACGGGCTGCGGCTCGGTTCGGCAGACATCTACACGGTGGTCGAATCGCTGCCGGAAGTCGCCGAGGCCCTGGTTGTCGGTGCGGAACTGGGCACTGACTACTACATGCCGCTGTTCGTCCACCTGGCCGACGGTGCCAATCCGGACGTGACCCAAGAGGCGATCACAAGATCAATCCGTGAGAACCTCTCCGTCCGATACCTGCCTGACGAGATTGTCTTCATGCCCGGAATTCCGCATACCCGCACCGGAAAGAAGCTGGAAGTCCCCATCAAGCGGCTTCTGCAAGGAGCGCGGCTGGAAACGGTCGCGGATCTCGGGTCGGTGGATGATCCCGTGCTGTTGGAAGAATATGCCCGGTTTGCCCTTGAACGGCAGACGATATCACCGTAGGCGGCACCGCTACTGGCTTCCGACAGGTTCGGCCCGCCGTAATGGGTGGTGGGCGCCGGGACGTATCGAGGATAAGACATCCAGCGACTCAACGGCTGGCTAAATACGGCTCACCCCGTCAAAGGAGAGACATTGGGAACCATGCCAACAGCAACACCTGTCAGTCAAAAAACCGCGGGCGCCATCGGCCACAGCCTCACTCTGATCCGGGGCGAGGTTGGAGAGACGGCAGACTGCATCAATGAACAGGAACTTGCTCACCTGGCCACCCATCTCACCACCGTTAACCGGGTGTTCGTTGCAGGGGCAGGCCGCAGTGGACTGGTTCTCAGGATGGCCGCTATGCGGCTGATGCATCTCGGCCTCACGGTCCACATCGCAGGGGACGCCACCACTCCTGCAATCCGCGCCGGGGATCTGCTGGTGGTGGCCTCTGGATCCGGAACAACCTCAAGCGTGGTGAAGGCGGCAGAAACTGCGGCAAAGGCCGGTGCAAAGGTGGCCGCATTCACTGCCAACACAAACTCCCCACTGGCTGCAGTATCCGACGTGCTCGTGGTTATCCCGGCCCCGCAGAAAGCCGACCACCAATCGGGTGCGTCTCGGCAATATTCCGGAAGCCTCTTCGAACAGGTGCTATTCCTCGCCACCGAAGCGGTGTTCCAAGCCCTCTGGGAGGAAACCAGCATTTCTGCCGAACAGCTCTGGACCCGGCACGCCAATCTCGAATAGCAGGACTCAGGATGGCGACGATGGAGGCGACGACTGATGCAGCGGAAACACCCGTCAACAACGCACCCCTGAATTCCTTTTGCCCAACATTTCCTAAAGAAAGAGCCGATCATGAAACTCCAAGTTGCAATGGACCTCCTCACCGTCGAAGACGCCCTCGAATTGGCCGCCAAAGTAGCCGAATACGTGGACATCATCGAACTCGGAACACCCCTGATAAAGGCTGCAGGCCTCTCCGCTGTCACCGCCATCAAGAATGCCCACCCCGACAAAATCGTTTTCGCTGACATGAAGACCATGGACGCCGGAGAATTGGAGGCCGACATCGCCTTCAAAGCCGGCGCCGACCTGGTATCAGTCTTGGGCAGTGCAGACGACTCGACCATCGCCGGCGCCGTGAAAGCCGCCCGTGCGCACGGCAAAGGCATCGTTGTGGACCTCATTGGGATATCCAATAAAGTCTCCCGCGCCAAGGAAGCGCGTGCCCTTGGCGCCAAGTTCGTGGAATTCCACGCCGGCCTTGATGAGCAGTCACAGCCCGGCTATGACCTCAAGGGGCTCCTGGCCGCCGGCGAAGAAGCGCGCGTCCCCTTCTCAGTAGCCGGAGGAGTAAACCTCTCGACGATCAACGCTGTCCAGCGGGCAGGGGCGGACGTGGCCGTAGCGGGCGGCTCAATCTACGGAGCCGCGGATCCCAGCCTGGCCGCCAAAGAACTGAAGGCCGCCATCATCTGACGCTTCCTTTCCATCACCTGCGGCGGCCGCACGTGCAAGACGTGCGGCCCTGAGCCCAGGCGACGGCGTCGAGGTGTGTCTGGGGGATCTCCAGTACGCCGGATGGGTAGACGCGGTCGGAGACCGCGGGCATCTGATTTGGGTGATCGAGAACGGAACGGCTGACCGCCGGCTGTTCCTGCGCGGGGATGGCGTCACACTATGTCCCATCTGACGCTACTCCCCAACCCGAATCCGACCAGATCCGCGGTACACGATCAAAGCCCTTCCCTCCCGGAATATTCGGAAGAGTGGCGCGAGGTGTCCACTGCTGACCCAAATCTTGTCGACAAGTTACTGAACGAGGCTGAGTCGTCGCTCGTCGAAGTGGCTCTGAGCCGCCGGCCCGCCGGCATTTTGGTCACCCGCCATCACGCAGGCCGGTACGTTCTAGAACTCAGTGAAGAAGTGCCGTTCGGGGAATCCCGGGAGCGGTCCGCCTGGTAAGAGAGCGTTCCTGCTTCCGGAACCACGTGGTCATTATCCAGGCGTCCACTCGAGAGCCAGCACGCAACGCAGCCTGATCCTAGGAGCAGACCGGCGAGCACTGTTGGGGCCCAGAAGAAACCGCACCTTCGGGCTGATAGCCGCCAGCCAGAACCTCGGCGCCCTTGACGCAGCGCGGGGGAGCAGATGGGCCAGCAGGCAACGGGCGGGCCACCGACACCCACACCCGCCCAGACAGGATCAGGAATTGCTTTCGAATTCATCGATCGTTATGCGCCCGCCGAGACGTGGAATTCGTCCTCGCGGCGGGCAGGGCGTTTGAGGATCTCGCTGCGATAGCGCGCAAACGGGAGGACTGGGCCACCAAGCGATCAAGCCACCCAATAGACGCACGCCCTTCGAGAAGGTCTCGAATCGATGTCGGTGATTACCCCTGGGAGGTCGGCTGACTGACCTACTGATGCTGAGGACGTCTCCAAACTTCGCCGGGCTCGAGCCCGCGCAGAGGATCTCACTGTTGAGTCCGTCCAGGAATGGGGCGGGCGCCGACCCTTGCTCGTGATTCTTGTGGCACCCGGCGGTCGCTATTCGGGTTCAATGGCGTCCAGGACCTCGACTGCATATTGGATGACAGCCAGTGCCCGGGCAGTCAGCATCGTTTCTTTGGGCCAAACTGCAACAACAGAGGTCTGGCCGGCGCGGGGACGAAGGTGCCTGGTCACGAGTCCCTTGCCCTCGCTGGAAACCGGGATCTGATTCGGCCGCGACATCAAGAGGCTGTAGCCGAGCCCCCGCCCGACCATCGCCCGGACAAGATCAATTTGCGGGACTACTGCACCCACGTTTGGCTTGAGCCCACGCTGAGCGAACATCAACTGCGTATATTCCGTACTGGGGGCCGTGTTGAGCATGATGAGTGGCTTGGCCGACAGATCAGCGAGATCCACATCATCTTCTTCAGCAAGTGAATCGTTGGCCCCCAGAACGGCCATGACTTCGGTCTTGTAGATGACCCTGCGCTCAACGTCCGCTGGCAAGCCAATGTCATAGACGATGGCCGTGTCCAGGGTTCCATCTTCAAGCGCCGGCAACAGGTCAGAGTGGTCCCCTACCGTGATGCTGATTTCGACCTTGGGGTGCAGGCTCGCCACGCCCTCAAGCACGGCGGGCAGGACGTTGCTTGCCAGGCCCGTATAGCAGCCCAGCGACACCGGCCCCTTCAGCTCGCCGCGGATCTCACCCAATCCTTCTGCCAGCGCACTGGCCTCTCGAAGCAGCTCCCTGGCCCGCTTCGCGAAGTGGCGCCCAGTCGGCGTCAGGTGCATGCCCCGGGCCTTCCTCCGGATGCACAGTTGTTCCCCCAACGCTGCCTCCAGCTCGCTGACGGCATGCGAAAGCGCGGATTCGGAGATGTGAAGCTGTTGCGCCGCGGATCCCAGGGTGGTGTGTTCCGGCAGCGCGGCGAAGAGCTCGAGCTGACGAAACGTGAATTTCGGCACGAAAATCACTTCTCCTAAAGAATCGAAATACTTCCGCTGATATTCGCAGTTTACTAGAGAAATATTGCCTGTGACACTGATTACACAAAGAAGTGCCAGCAGGACCGGCTACACAACGACGTGCCAGTAGGAGTAAGACAACAATGACGACACCAGCCGCACAGTGCCCCTACCACGGGAACTCGGAGACCCGAAGCGATGACGCGGCCTCGGTGCCCGGCAGCAGCGATCAAGCTCGCACCACCGCTTCGCAGGACGCCGTCGACTACGCCGTGGCTGACTGGGTTGACGTGGCTGAACTTGCATCGAATCCCTACCCGACCTATGCCCGGCTGCGGGCAGAGTCGCCGGTCGCCTGGGTTCCGCAGCTTAACAAGTTCCTCGTCACCAACTACGCCGGCTGCCACACGGTGGAACAGGACCAGGAGATCTTCAGCGCCAACGTTTCCGGCGCCACGATGACCCGGGCCATCGGTGCCCAGCCGATGCTGCGCAAGGATGATCCGGAGCATTCAGTAGACCGGGCACCGGTAAATCCTGTGCTTCGTCCCAAGTCCATCAAGGAAGTCTGGGGCCCGGTCTTTGAGCGCAACGCCGAAACCTACCTTGAGAATGTCGCCGAGCTTGGCCCAGAGGAGGCGGACCTCAACCGGGACTATGCCGCCCCTGTGGCCTCGCAGAACCTCATCGACCTGCTGGGGCTGAAGGATGTATCAGTGGAGCAGGTCCGCCGCTGGTCCCACGACTTCATCGCGGGCATGGGCAACGTCCTGGACGATCAGTCGATCTGGGACCGGTGTGACGCTTCGACCGCGGAGGCCGATGCTTTACTCAAGGAACTGATCCCCTACTACCGGCAGAATCCGGATGCCTCGATGGTGTCCGCGTTCGCAAACAGCGGGCTGCCAACATCCAACGTTGCAGCGAATGTCAAGCTGACCATCTCCGGCGGAATGAACGAGCCCCAACACATGGTCACCAACATGGTCTGGGCCCTCAGCAACCACCACGAACAGCGGGCGCAGGTCCTCGCCGACCCCTCGTTGTGGGCGTCGGTGTTTGACGAAGCCGTCAGGTGGCAATCACCGATCGGCATGTACCCGCGCCAAACGACCCGGGAAACCGTCCTGGAAGGGGTCCGGATCCCCGCAGGCGCCGGGATCGGCGTTGTCGTTGCATCCGCCAACCACGACGCCGCCCACTTCGGCGCCTCTGCAGCAGACTTTGATATCCACCGGCCAAAGCGCCCCCACCTCGCTTTCGGCAGCGGCGTCCACCTCTGCGCCGGGCACTGGGCCGCAAAGACCTCCATCGGTCAGATTGCCGTACCGATGGCCTACAAGCGCTTCCCAGGGCTTCGCGTAGACGAACGGCGGAATGAAAGCTGGGACGGCTGGGTCTTCCGCGGCCTGACCAGCCTTCCCGTCACCTGGAACTAAGAGCACCCCGAATACAAGGAGCAACGATGCCCACCGTCACCTACACCCAGCCAAACGGCACCCAGCAAACCCTCCAGGTCGAGGAAGGCACAACACTGATGCGCGCCGCCGTCAGCAACGGCATTGACGGCATCATCGGCGAGTGCGGAGGGCAGGCCATGTGCGCCACATGCCACGTCTACGTGCGGCCGGAATATGCCGAGGCGCTGCCCGAGATCAGCGACGACGAAGACGAAATGCTCGACTGCGCCACCGCGGAGCGGATGGACAGCTCACGGCTGGGCTGCCAGATCAAAATCGACGCAGAACTCACAGGGATTGTCGTCGACATCCCTGCCGGCCAACTCTAGAAGCGGGGCAATGACATGAGCGTTGTCATCATTGGCGGCGGACAGGCCGGCCTACAGGTCGCCGATACATTGCGGACCGAGGGGTACGGGGGCGAGATCCATGTGATCGCCGAGGAATCCGGACTGCCCTACCAGCGCCCGCCGCTGTCCAAGGACTACCTGGCCCCGGGCCAGGAGCCGGCTCCCTTGCCGCTGCGCGGAGCTTCCTTTTTCGTGGACAAGAACGTCACACTCCATGAAGGCGCCCAGGCACTCGCCATCGACCGGGCGGAACGGAAGGTCAAGCTCACCGAAGGTTCACTCGACTACGACCACCTCGTCTTCGCGACCGGTGCCCGAAACAGGATGCTGAACTGCCCGGGCGCATCCCTGTCCGGCATCCATGGACTGAAAACCCTGACAGATGCAGAAGCGCTGCACACGGCGCTGCCCACCGCCCGCAATATCGTCATCATCGGTGCCGGATTCATCGGACTGGAATTCGCCGCCGCCGCCCTGGCCCACGGATGCGACGTGACCGTACTGGAATTCGCGCCTCGCCCGATGGGACGTGCACTGACCCCCGTCATGGGTGAGTGGTTCGCAGCCGCCCACCGTTCACAAGGCGTCGACCTGCGCCTCGGCGAAGGCATTGACCGCTTCGAGCCCGGCGCGGATGGCCGCGTCGGAGCCGCAGTGTCCACCACAGGGGCTTCCTATCCTGCTGATCTGGTCCTCGTGGGCATCGGCGTTCAGCCCAACGACACCCTGGCCTCGGACGCCGGCCTCGAAACCAGCAACGGCATCGTTGTCGATGAAACGCTGCGCACAGCGGACCCTGCCGTTCTGGCGATCGGCGACTGCGCCAGTTTCCCCAGCGCACACGCCCAGGTCCGTCTGCGTCTGGAGTCGGTCCAGAATGCCACCGATCAGGCCCGTCATGCCGCACGCACGGTCCTAGGGGCTAACCACCCGTACACGGAGCTGCCTTGGTTCTGGTCCACACAGGGCCCATACCGGCTGCAGATGGCAGGGCTCGCACGACCCGATGACGACACGCTGGTCCTGGGTGACCAGGCGGCAGCTAAGTTCTCCGTCCTCTGCTTCAGGGACGGCGTCCTCACGGCTGTGGAATCGGTCAACGCGCCCGCGGACCATATGGCCGCCCGCAAACTACTCGCCGCCGGCACGGGCATCACCCGCGACCAGGCAGAAACCGAGGGGTTCACCCTGAAGGCTGTCGCAAGCACCCAGTTAGTCCCAGTAGTCGCCTGACAGGGATTACCCGTCTCCGCCCCGACAAATCCCCCCGTGATCATGGTGATGATCCCGATTTCAAGGGAGAAGAATTTTGTCAGCACAAAGAAGTGCCGCGCCCCTGTGATGTGGGCGCCGCTCGTGGCCGCAATGAGTTGAACTGGCTGTTTTCGGGGGTGTGTACATTGTGCACATTTTGGGTGTCGGATCGGGCCTCAGCGACCCGTCATGAAACCCCCGGGCTAGGGTCTCAGAGCTTTTCGCCGTTGGGTGCCGCCACCAAGAAGGAGACGAGGCAGGCTGCGGCTGCAATGCCGACGGAAACCCATAACGCGGGAGCATAGCCGACGGAAGCCGCCTGGGCGGCGAATGGTTGCACAAGCACGACGCCGAGACCGGCGCCAGTGCCGAAACTGGCACCATTAAGGCCGGGCAGTGCCGCGGGGGCCTCCCTGGGGGACAACACGACAGAGAGCCCGTTAAGACTTGTAAAGAGAAAGCCTGTGTAGGAAATGCCAAGGGCGGCAACAGCGAAAATAATCACAAAGAGATTGTCGGAGAAAGCCGCTGCGACAATGCCGAAGGCCAGACTGAAGCCTGCTCCGAGCCGCAGGGTTAGGAGCCACCCGCGGCGGTCGGCGATCCAACCGGCCAGGGGGGCAGTGCAAACGCCGAGCAGAGCTGGCGGGGCCAGGAACAGCAAGGCCGCAAGGGAGGGATTTAGTCCGAAGCCATGTTGGAGGTCCTGGCTAAGAACCACCACGGTGAAATTAAGCATGGCGAACATGCCGGCGAGGGCGAGCAGGCTGGTAGCGATAACAGGCCAGAACTGCCGGGAACGCAGGTAGTGGACGGCGATAAGGGGGTGCCTGCGCCTCTTTTCTATAGCCCAGAAAGCCGCGAAAGTGACCACTGTTCCGACAAGAAGTGCCAGTGAGATCGGAGACGTCCATCCCATGGAGGAACCTTCAGAAACGAAATATGTCAGGAATATCAGGAACACGGAGAGGGAGCCGGCACCCGACCAATCCATGCTGCCGCTCACGCCTTGAGGCCGGCCTTGAGGGACAACCTTTAGGATGCACACGGCAGCGATTGCTGCCACGACCAGCACCACGACGAAAATTGATCTGAAGCCGAGGGCTTCGGTCAGGAGTCCACCGGCGAAGCCGTCCAGACCGCCGACTCCACCGCTGATCGCTGCCACAATACCCAGCGATACCCCAAAGACTCTCGCGTTCAGGTTTTCGTTGAGGACGATGTAGGCCAGGGTGAACATGGCGCCGCCTGCTCCCTGCAGGATTCTTCCCATAACGAGCAGGGGCAACGTCGGAGCCACTATGCCCAGGATGGTGCCGGCAACAACGGTGCCGAGGGCTACAAGCATGGCGGCACGGCGACCGATGAAGTCGCTCCAACGTCCGATGACGGGCACTGCAATTGCGGCGGAGAGAAAGAACATCGATTGAAGGGGTGCCGCGCCGGCCGGTCCCTCACCGAAGGCGGCGGCCATCTGAGGAAGTGCCGGCGTGACCATGCTGGCGGTCAGCTGAAAGGTCACCGTGGCCACGATCAGGGTAGAAATCAACCTTGTCGCACGCCAGCCGTCGATCTTATGTTGTTCAGAACTTGTGCTGGGATCTGTGGTTGAGATGTTCACATAAAACTCCTTTGTGATGCCGGGGATCCGGCGTGCGGCAGCAAGCCGCTGAATATTGTGATGTCGGGACCTACCTGAAAAAATTGGCACCACGAGTGGGCAAGCGCCCTGAGAGCATGCCCTTGGTCTAGGAACACCAGCTTCAAGGCCGGAAGTTTTGCCTGCTCCACGGAGTTGGTCGCTCAAGAAGTTAGCGTCTCCCAGAACCGCCGGGACTGGGCGGTGATGTGGTAGGGGATAACAGCTGCCGCCGCGGATTCTGTCGGCGCGGTGACGTTACTGCTCGCGTCCGGAAAACTTGATCAGGGATGACAGTGTGATCTGTGATCCGATGAGCGGCGATAGCCTGAAGCTTGCCGGCAGATAGTCGGTATAGTCCTTGAACGGTGCTTGTGTCAGCCAAGCCCCTGCTATCCATATCTGCTCTGGACTCGGACCTGTGAAGGCAGCCCTTCGGGAGAGCGCCTACCACATCGGTGCCGGTATTTGCATGGCTGAGCAGACCGGTCAGTTCGGATGAAGCACGCGCAACGGGTCTTCGTGGTTACCCATCACGAACGCTCAGACGTTGCCACGGCTTAGGATGCTCGCCGTCGCGAACGGCTCTGCCTTAGACGGTCTTTCTCGACTGGTCCACGAGTTGACCTTCGTGCACGTAGGATTCATATGCTTCGCTGAGATCGACATACTTGCGAAAATTCCGGAGGTCAGACAACTGGTTGTTACGAACGCGAGCAACGAAGTCAGTATTCGCGATTTGCGCCCGGCCTACGCCAATAAAGTCGAAGTCAGCTGCTGTGAGGCCGCGTCGGACCCGAGCCAGGTCCTGCTCGACCTGAAGCTCGGGTTCCTGATCATCGAAAATGTCCTGGGCGAGATCCGTACTTAGGCCGACACTGCCGATGGCGATGACCGGGACGGTAGTCATGGTCTTCACCCACGAAGCCAGGCTGCGCTCTGGGTCTAATTCAGGCCATGCCGGGGCATCAAACCGGCGTGTGGATACGTGGAACAGGTTCACTCCGGCTCGCTCAAGGCGCTGGATGAATGGACGGAGGTCATCTGGATGATCAGCGATCCTGGCACCGTAGTCCACTTCCTTCCACTGTGAGAACCGGAATGAAATTATGAAGTCTGCCCCTGTTGCCTCACGAATGGCAGCTACGATCTCCTCAGGAAAGCGTGCGCGCTCGACTAAGGTCGCCCCGCCATATTCATCTTCGCGCTTATTCGTTTCATGCCAAAGAAAGAGGTCCAATAGGTATCCGTGGGCGCCATGGACTTCGATGCCGTCCGCTCCTACCTCTTGGGCGATAATGGCGCTCTGCACATATGCTGCCTTTGTGTCTTCGAGGTCCTGACTGGTCATCGCTAAGCCGTTAATGCGACCCTCCTGAACTAAGCCGGAGGGGCTTAGTGAGGGGTAATTCGGAAAAGGATTTGGGATTCCATCGACTACTAGCCGCAAAGCGCCGGGATGCCATAGTTGCATAAGAAATACCGCGCCTGTTGCCGTTACGGCCTTCGCGACGCGACGCCAACCCTCTGCGGTCTCTTGGCCGATGATGCCGAAAACGGGCTGCCAGTAGGCCGCAGGATGATCTGGTGCTGCCCCTTCGGCGATTATTAGACCTGCGCCATCTTCGGCACACTTTCGCAGGGTATCTGCCATGCCAAGGGTCGGCGCATAATCACGCGTTTTCCGTTGCATCGCTGGCAGTACAAAACGATTACGAATCCATTTCTTATTTACCAGTAACGGTGAGAATAGTGGATCCGGATTACATTTTTCTGACATTTATGGCACCTCTCCGTTGAGTGTGGCTCGAATTCCTCACACTTTACTCACGGCTTCATTGGTCCACAATTAGGCACATTTTTGTTCCCATGCGATGCAAGACTGTTTTTGAAGCAGCTCCCACCCCTGTTCCTCTGCTCGCCTACCGGAGGTTATGTCCTCTACTTGCAGGTCAGCGGGGCGGGTCGTCCCATGGCTGCATGTCTGGACAGGCCGGTTTTTAGGCCGCCAAATGCAAACACTGCTTTGTAACGGAGACCTTGGGGGTGGTCCAGCACCATCGCGTGCCGGACCCCGCGTGAGTCAGACAGACGGGCTCCGTTTAATCGCGCTGCACCTACGTTTGGCCGTGTGATGAACTATTCTTTCGGCCTACCAGTCCCGCCCCGGCCGGACCAGACATCAGCGATGCAATTTGAGTGCGTGAGTTGAAACCAAGTTTCGCCAAAATACGCTCAATATGCCCTCCAACCGTTCGGGGTGACACCACGAGTTGGGCTGCGATCTCCTTATTGCTGAGCCCCTGGGAAACCAGGCCGGCGATTTGAGCTTCTCGCTGAGTGAGCGCGGTACCTCCATGCTTCCCATAGCCGTCTGGGGTCTCAGCCGTGCCGTTACGGCGCTTGGTACTTACTTTCGTGAGGCCGGGCTGTGGGGTACCTGTCGAGGCGTACCCTGTGCGGGCTGCGCCTAGTGCAAGCTCGATGGCTTGCTCCTGAGAGGGTTCAGGGCGGGCAGTGAGGACCTTGAATTCCCTTTCCCCGAGCTCGCGTCGCACCTTGGTCGCCATCTGCTCGAAGTCCTTCTCCAGAGGGCCGAACGCCGAGATAGTGGTTCCTATCCCACTCCATACGGCCCGGGCTGCATGGTAGAGAACGGCTGCGGATTCGTAGTGTCCGCCCGAGGCAGCTGTCCAGGACATTTGTTCAATTGTCAGAGCGATGCAAAGGCCGTCGGGGAAGTCTCGTTGTATTTCGAGTGCTGCGATCTGTGATTGCCTCGCCGCATCCAGTTCCCCAACGTGCCACTGGCACAGCCCCATCACGGCATCAGCGTAGGCATGGGCCCATCGTTCTCCGTAACTATCGCTTACCTTCAAGACCTCCCGGCAGGTGGCCAGGGCATCCCCGGTGCGACCGGCGTACATTTGAGTCCAAGCCAGCAGAAATAAGGCGTAGAGGGCCGACGCCGTATCGCCCACTTGGCGGTGAACGCCGACAGCTGCGGTAAAAAGCCCCATGGCGCGGTCCAAGTGATCGTCGAATACCTCACAAAGGGCCTCCCAATGATCTGCATGGGCCGCCAGTGCCCTGTCGTTGAGGCTCTCTGCGATCAGCCGGCATTCGGCAACATGCTCCCGCGCTTGTTCCCTGTCACCCTGCACGAGGCAGATCCAGGCTCCAACCCACAGTGCGGCTCCTCGTTCAGGGCTCGGTTCGGTTGCTAACTTAAGTAGGCGGTCCAGCCATCGCCTGCCCTCGGCAAGGTTCCCGCCGGCCGTCCAGTGGTACCTGAGCAGGGCGGCGAGGTGCAGCCCCGCGCGTTCCTCCCCCGGAGTCGAGGCCGACCACTCCAGCGCAGACACAAGGTTCGGATGGTCACGCCGCGCCGCCATCAGTCGTTCGGCCTGGTGCGGGCCGCACCAATTCTTCACTGTGGCAGCCGCCCGGGTCAGGTAGTGGTCACGCTGGCGGCGCCGCATGTCCGTGGACTCCCCGACTGATTCGAGAAGCTCAGCACCATACTCGCGGAAGGTCATGAGCTGGCGGTACCGAACCCGGACGCTGCCTCCTGTTTGGGTGCCGTAAACGTTCTCGGCGACGACAAGCGACTTAGCGACAAGGTGGTCAATCAGATCGAGCACGCCTTCGCGTGTCAGCTGGCCAAACCCGCAAACCTCTTCGGCAGCCTCTACCTCGAAGCCGCCCGGGAAGACTGAGAGGCGCGCCCACAGCAGCCGCTCATCTGAACTGCAGAGTTCGTGGCTCCAATCGATCAGTGCCCTGAGGGTCTGCTGCCTTGGTAATGCCGCGCGGCTGCCGCCAGTCAGAATATCGAACCGCTTGTCAAGCCGCTCGATGAGTTGAACAACTGACACTGAACGCAGCCGGGTCGCTGCAAGTTCGATCGCCAAAGGGATCCCGTCCAGTCTCTGGCACAGTTGTGCCACAGCCAGCCGATTAGCCTCGGTAACTTCGAAGGTAGGATCCACGCTACGAGCCCGGTCTATGAGCAGGCGGACAGCGTCGAAGGACTCGATTGTCATACCTTCCGCGGCTGTATGGACGGGAGCTGCAAGAGGAGGCACGTTGTAGACCTGCTCCCCGAAGATGCCCAGAGGCTCCCGGCTCGTGGCCACAATCCTCAATCTCGCAGCTCGATCAAGGAGTCGGGCGGCCAGGACGGACACTGCATCGAGTAGATGCTCGCAGTTATCGAGAACGAGAAGGAGATGCCGGTCCTGGACATAGTCTGCGATCCTCTGCAGGGATGACCGGTTGGACTGGTCCGGCAGCCGCAGTGCAGCGGCTATGTGAGATCCAACCATTGCGCCGTCCTCCACCTCGGCGAGCTCCACGATGAAGACACCATCGCTGAATGCCTTGCGGACCCGAGAAACCAACTCCAGCGCCAGACGCGTCTTACCGACGCCGCCAGGACCCGCCAGAGTCAGAAGCCGGGAGCGTGACATCAGCTCACGGGCTTCAGTTAGCTCGCGACGCCGTCCGATGAAGCTCGTCAGATGATGGCCGTCGTGTGAACGGCCGACAAGTGCGTCGGTACTCATGTTCCTCCTGTGATGCACAAAACAATACAGGTATCAGATGGGGTCATCTGACCCGTTTCTGCTCCACCGAAAAAGACCACACTGGAAGCAGTTGCAAGGATGCAACAGCGGCCTCGATGGAAAGACTGATGAAACACATAGGGACCCTTAAGCGCCAATGCCCACGCCGAGTACACCTCCCAGCGGCGGTATGCCACACAGCACGGGCACATTGCGGGAAAGATGCAACCCGCTCTCACCAGGTAACCACGGGTTACTGTCATGCAGCACACGTCTGGCCCTACGGAGCACATTCCCATGCTGCGGAAGTGCCTGAAGGTTGTGGCAGGCACTCGGCTTATCGCTGAGCTCAGTTCCGGGAAGTCGCCGGCTGATCATGACAGCGACGACGTCCATGGCCAATGCACTCGAAGCCAGTTCGCGCCGAAGACATGAACAGGGAGAGATCCTTGCAGGCCCCTGGTCGGAGTCGCGTGAGCGCTGAACCTCGAATTATCGATCACCTATAAATGTCTCCCGCATCGGGGCACTTGTGCGATGTGTTCATCATCCGCGAACTGGTTAGGCGTCCCCACGTCCGGCGACAGCAGCGCGAACAACAGGACCGGCCCGATCCACGTAAAACGACCGAAGCCGCTGCTCGTGCCGCCATCTAATTCCTCGGACCGCTTTGTCCCCAAATTTTTCTACGAGCTAGGAGAACCCATGTCAGTCACTATTGAGCGACCAAATGAAGTCGATCGAATGCGCTTCTTCATCAACGGAGAGTGGGCCGAACCCAGCACTGTCCGCATCCAGCACCAGATAGAGGCGGCCACAGGCGAGGTCATCGGTGCCGCAGCGTTAGGCTCGGAAGCCGATATTGATGCGGCCGTAAAGGCTGCGCGGGGTGCCCTCGATAACGGTCCCTGGGGCAGGTCAACCGCCGCCGAACGGGCCGCAACGCTCCGCAAATTTGCCGAGGCGCTCGAACGCCGTGCCACTGATACGTCAAAGCTCGTCAGCAGGGAAAACGGCATGCCCATCGGGTTGTCGCAGATGCTCAATGGCGGCGCCCCCTCCGCCCTTCTGAGAATCTATGCCGATGTAATAGAAGCCCTCCCTTTGGAAGAGGTACGTCCAAGCCAGGCAGGTTCAACAATCGTCCGTCGCGAACCAGTGGGCGTGGTCGGTGCCATAGCACCCTGGAACTTCCCGCAGGCATTGGCGATGTTCAAGATTGCCCCTGCCCTGGCCGCCGGCTGCACTGTCGTTCTCAAACCATCCCCGGAAACCGCGCTGGACTCTTATGTATTTGCTGAGGCCGCCCGGGAGGCAGGACTGCCCGACGGGGTGCTCAACATTGTCCTCGGCGATCGTGATGCCGGCGCCGCACTCGTTTCACACCCACTCGTTGACAAGATCGCATTCACCGGATCAACCGAAGCGGGCAGGATCATCGGCGCAGAATGCGGACGCCTTATCCGCCGCTGCACACTCGAACTCGGTGGAAAATCGGCAGCCGTTTTCCTCGAGGACGGCAGTATCGAGACCTTCCTGTCCGGGCTGGACAATGCCTCGTTCCTGAACAACAGCCAGACGTGCACCACCCAATCCCGCATCCTGATCGCGCGTTCCCGGTATGAGGAGGTTGTGGATGCCGTTGCCAGTTTTGCCGACTCGTACAAGCTCGGGAACCCTCTTGATCCATCCGTAACAATGGGCCCGATGGCCACCCAAGGGCACCTCGAACGGGTTTTGGGCCATATCGAAACAGCGAAAAGTTCCACTGCCCGGCTCGTTGCTGGCGGCGGGCGCCCGGCCGCGTTGGACCGAGGTTGGTTTGTCCAGCCCACCGTGTTCGCCGACGTTGACAACAATGACCGTCTCGCTCGGGAGGAAGTCTTTGGGCCGGTTATGGCGCTCATCCCGTTCGATGATGACGAGGATGCCGTGCGAATGGCCAATGACAGCAACTATGGCCTCGGCGGGTCAGTGTGGAGCGCCGACGAAGATCGGGCGTTGTCGGTCGCACGAAGGGTGCGCACCGGGACGATCGGCCTGAATTACTACACCCTTGACCTCGGTGCCCCCTTCGGTGGATTCAAAGACTCCGGCATTGGCCGGGAGCTGGGCCCGGAAGGGATCAACGCCTACCTCGAATACAAATCGATCTATGGCTCTTCCAAGTACCTGTCTGCCTGAACAGCATCCATCAAATACCTGTCGTGCGCTACGGGCACAAGGTCCACTAAGGGAGTTCGAATCTTGATGACAAATCCGACCAAAGTTGTCGACGCCTACTTTGCGGGAGTGAAAGCCGGGGACGCCAGCGCCGTTGCAGCACTGTTTGCACCTGATGCCCTGCTGATCAACGCCAAAGGAACCATCCGGGGCGCAGACGCAATAAAGACGATGTACGAAAACGGACTAGCTCCAGGGGCGATGACGCCAAGCCCACGGCCGCCAGTGGTGAACGGCGACCACGTCGCTGTCGAAATAGAGCTGGATGCGAACGGGGTTCCTCTCAAACTCGGCGATTTTTTCACGATTAAAGACGGCAAGATCCAGACTTTGACCATTTACAGCCTCACCCCCACCGACGCCAGCCTGTTCGACAAGGTGGGAGTGGACCCGGCCCAGTAACCGGAGGCGGACACACGCTTTCACTGGAAACCAGCAGGTCCAGCTGCCGATACCTTCCAAAGCAGTTTCAGCAACATTGATGAGGAGAACACATGAAGGTCGCAATTTTCGGCCCTGAACGCAAAGTTGGCATCATACGGAGCGAATCCGTGGTCGATGTCAATGCCACCTATGCAAAGTATCTTGCAGAGACAACCGGGGCGGCGCGGGCGCAGGCACAAGCCGACCTTGTGGTCCCGCATGAGCTAAGTGCTTTCATCTCGGAGGGAACGCGGGCCCTTGAGGAAGCACAAACCGCCGTGGAGTATCTATGGTCCGCAGCAGAGGACGACCGCGGTCTGCTGGGCGAGCAGCTCTGCTTCAAGTTGGGCGAGGTGGAACTTCACCCCCCGGTCGCCAAGGAGGCCCGTATTTTCTGCGCCTTGGCGAACTTTTACGACCACATGGAAGCGGCGAGCAAAAACAGCTCGGCCGGAGACACTTCTGAAGTCCTGGAGCGTCTTGTCAAGGGCGGGCCGAAGTACTTCCTCAAGGATCACCGCGCGGTTTCCGCTGACGGACAAGAAGTACGCTATCCCGAGCGGACAAAGCGCCTGGATTACGAGGCGGAAGTTGCCATCATAATTGGCAAGCGCGGGCGGGACATCCGCAGTAATGATGCCCTCCCGTATATCTGGGGTTACACCCTGCACAATGACTGGTCTGTCCGAGACAACGTCTCTTTCGGTCCCGACTTCATGCACTCAAAGAATTTTGATACCTCCGCCACCATTGGTCCTTGGATTGTGGTGGGGGAAGAGCTCGACCCTCAGAACATCCCGATCGAGTGCCGTGTCAACGGCGAGATCAGGCAGAGCGGCAATACGAAATCGATGGTGCACGATTTCGCTGCGTTTATCCAGCATTTGTCGGCGGACACCACACTGTATCCCGGTGATCTTGTCAGCAGCGGCACGCCGAAGGGGACAGCTATCGATTCCAGCCAACAGCAGCCGGACGGATCTCACCCGGAAACACTGTTCGTAAAGCCGGGCGACGTAGTCGAAGTGTCCTCAAGCCTCATCGGGACTCTCCGGAACCAGGTCGTCAAGGCGGCCAACTAAATCTTCAGTTCACGCGAAGTGCCGGCACGCGCAGGCAAGCCGACGTGACCCCTACAGATGAAGGAAGACAAGAAATGACCCAGAAGAAACAACATTCGGTCGGCGGCGTCCTCTACGACCGACCATTCAAAATCCGCCGTCTCAACCACTTCGGCATCAGCGTGGAGGACACCGGCGCCTCGCTCTCGTACTACACCGAGCTCCTGGGGTTTTATCAGGCGGATGCCCTCGACCTTCAGAAGTACGACCCGGGAGTGTGGCTGGACGGTCTGTCTGACACGAACATCTATTTCCTGCGCCACAACAGCGATCACCACACGTTCGTCCTGATGCCGCGGCCCTGGGTTGAGCACATGGACTCTCCGGCACGTGGCGACCTCACCATCAACCAGATCACCTGGCAGGTAGGGAGTCTCCGCGAAGTTGTCGAGGCCCGCCTGTGGCTCGAGTCGTTGGGCAACAAAATTGAGCGGTACGGTCGTGACCCGGGTTCCAACTGGCACACATACTTTCCCGATCCCACCGGACATACCAATGAACTGGAATACGGGATCGAACAGGTCGGCTGGGACGGTCGTAGCAAACCTGAAGTCCTGTGGCCCTGGGCCAACGAGCACCCCTCACTGCCAACCAGCTCGGAGGCAACCGAGCTGGTTGCCGCTGAATCTGACGGAGTCGATCTGACTTCCGGCTACCGCTGGATGGACGAACTGCCCAAGACCTTTGACGTCGGCGGCGTCCTGCTTTCTCGTCCGTTCAAACCCGTTCGCATCGGCCCTGTCAGCATCTTCGTTGAAGACGTGGCGGCTGCTGAGCGGTTCTATACAGAGCGGCTGGGCCTGGTCAAAAGCGAAGAGACCACCGTCGAGGGACACCGGGTCGTGTTCCTGCGCGCCAACACGGAACACCACAGCCTCGGTTTATTTCCGCTGGAACTCCGCAAGGTGTTGGGGGTCAGCGAACATAGCACCTTGCTGGCCTTCGGCATCCAGCTAGGCTCCTACGAACAGCTCCGAGCAGCGCGAACTTTTCTCGAAGAGCGCGGAGTGAAACTCATTGACCTGCCACAGGAAGTCCACCCGGGCATCGACTACGTCATCCATGCAGTCGATCCGGACGGGCATGCCATGCAGCTGTACTACTACATGGAACAGATTGGATGGGACGGCCAGGCCAAGCCGGCGGCCCAACGGCGGACCGTGGACCCAGACAATTGGCCCGAGGCACTGGAGCCGTTATCCGACACATACGCGGGAGAGACGTTCTGGGGACCCCTCGGATAGGCCTTCAAGGCATCCTTGCGCTGCTGCGCCAGCAAGGCGCGGCTGAAAACCTGCGGCAGGAAGGTGTGATCTTGGAACACTATCCAGACTGGAAGCGGCTCATCGGGGCACACGTCGAAGTCCGCCGCCAGCAGCAACTTGTCAGGCATGGCGTCGTTGACGATGCCATGCCTGACTCCTCAATCGTCTGGCTCGCGGCCGACGGCATCAATCCGCGGACGATGTACGAGGCGGCCGAAGGCTACTCCGTTTGGGTCGAACCGCAACAGCTGAGCGGCGAAGCCAGCTATCGCATGACTTCATACCAGCTCCACCCGTAGACGCCTTGAACTCGGGTAGCCGTCCACCGCTATCCCGGAGTCAGGAGACTGGGCCTTGTGAGCACAGTCCCCTGACACCGCCCGGATAGCAGTCCCAAACCTGCAGGACAGGCTTCCCCGACCGCTTTTTACAGCGGAGGAGGACCCTGAAAATTTCGAAAAACTTCCACCTTGGCGGGCCGTCCAAGGTGCCTTTGAAAGGAACGGCATGAGCCGGATAGTCATTAGCGGAGCCTCAGGAGACCTGGGCCGCCGCGTCACGAAGCTGCTATTGAAGAACACAGCGCACGAAGACCTCACTCTCGTCACCCGCACGCCTGGGAAGCTGTCCGATCGGGCAGCGCAGGGCATTCGTGTCCTGCAGGGGGAATATCAGGACCGCGAATCACTCGACGCAGCCTATCTCGGCGCTGAGACGCTGTTTCTCATCAGCGGGCTCAACCTGGGCCGCAGAATCGCAGAGCACCGCAATGCCATCGCCGCAGCGCAGCGGGCCGGTATCCGCCACATCGTCTACACCTCGGTGAGCGGTGTCCAACCCAATAATCCAGCGATGTCGGCCAAGGACCACTACCAAACTGAACTAGACCTGCGCGCATCCGGCTTGAAATTCACTTTTCTCCGCAACGCGCTGTACTCGGAAATTGTCAGCAGCATCCAAATCGCACCGGCGGCGGCGTCCGGCCGGCTGGAAATGGCCACCGGCTTCGGCAGCCTCGCTCCCGCAGCAAAAGCAGATGTGGCAAGGGCAGCGGCCGCCGTACTTCAGGACCCCCAGGAACATGAAGGAGCTGTCTATGAAATCACGGGGCCCCAGCTGCTGAACTACGAAGACATTGCCCGTATCGGAGCGGAAATCTACGACGCCCCGATCGCATATACGCCGGTCACCCCGGAAGAGCGACAGGCGTTTTTCGACTCCATAGGGATGCCTCGAACCTACGATCCGAATATGCCCCTAAATCCAGACGGTCACCTTTGGGCCAGCGACGAACTCGTGACAGCAGACATGGCAGTTGCCCAGGGCTATCAGGCCGTCCTGTCCCAGCACGTGAAGCAGATTACAGGTCAGGAGCCTGAGACCCTGCGGTCAGTCATGGAGCGCGTGAAGTCAACGCGCTACGACCTCATCGAAGAACCGGTCTAAGAGCGATTTCCCGCTAGTACCCCCAACAATCAGGGCGGGCCCGACAACAACAGGCTACGCGCCAGGCCGACCGCTCAAAATACAGAAAGAAGTTTCATCATGGGAGACACCAACGGAACGCAAGGCGTAGCCGTCAACGACGTGCCGGCATACCCGGACGTTCCAACCTATCTGAATGTCCTGGGGAGCCTGCACATCTGGGAAGGGGACGGGTGGAAGGCTGAATCGCTGTCATGGAAAAAGGGCGCCTACATTGCATCCAACCTCAGCGGCCTCCCCGAAATCACTTTCAGTGGCCCCCACGCCCAGGAGTTCCTTTCACGCCTCAGCATCAACAACGTGTACAAGTGGCCGATCGGCACCTCAAAGCACCTTGTCATGCTCGATGAAAACGGATGCATCGCCAATCACGCCCTCACAGTCCGGGACAGCGAGGAGTCCTTCCGCCAATTCGCTTCCATGCCCTGGCCCATGTTCAAGGCTCCTGATCTGGGTATCGACGTCGATATCAGCCTCAGGAACATCTTCCTGTTCCAAGTTGCCGGCCCCACGTCGCTGCAGGTTCTGGAACGGCTTCTGGGCGACCAGGTACGAAGCCTCAACTTTCTGGACGTCAAAAAAGTCAGCGTCCCTGGCATAGATGAGGCCGTGGAAATCGAGCTGTCTCGAATCGGAATGTCCGGCACCCTTGCCTATGAATTGAGGGGCCCACTCGAGCACGGCCCGGCCATCTTCGACGCCGTCTACCAAGCGGGTAAGGATTTCGGACTCAAGCGCCTTGGCTGGCGGACCTACGTCGTCAACCACACAGAAGGAGGGTTCCCACAGCAAGGGTGCACCTTCTTACCGGCCGCCTATGCCGATCCCGCATTTATCGCCCACCCCGTATTCGGTGCCGGAACACCGGTTTCAAATACCCCCGGAGGTCTGCCAGGCAGCCTCAGTCCTTTGGATATGAGGGCGCGGCTGAGGACTCCATATGAAGTGAACTGGGGCTGGATGGCCAAGTTCGATCACGATTTCATCGGCCGTGAAGCCTTGGAGGCCGAGTCGGCGAATCCCCAGCGCAAAACCGTGGTGCTCAAGTGGAACAAAGAAGATATCCTCGATGTTTTCGCCTCCCAATTTGAGGTCGGGGAAGAGTACAAACACTTCGAGTTCCCAACAACACCCCAATCCCCCGCAGGGGGGCACGCTGACCTCGTCACCAAAGACGGTAAGCCCGTGGGAGTCTCATCGCTGGCAGTCTATTCGTACTACTACCGCGAAATGATCTCGCACACGACCCTGGACCTTGACCAAGCACACATCGGCAATGAAGTCATCGTGCACTGGGGCGACCACGGATCCCGGATCAAACCCATCCGTGCAACGGTCGAACGCTTCCCATACCTCGACCTGCCGACCAACAAGGACTACGACATCGACGCAATTCCGGCCAGCGTGCCTGTCCATGAGTAGAACAAGGTACCCCGGCTTCCAAACAACAAACCCTAGCAGTTACCCGCTGCACAGAAGGTAAGAGCAAAACAATGAAAACCTTGCCCATCAGTCGCCAGCCCGAGGCCCGATCAACGTCTGACGCAACTTTCGTGAAAAAGGAGACGGTTGGACGTCTCCTGATACAGTGCCCCGATCGACCTGGAATAGTCAGCGCCGTCAGCAGTATCCTGTCGGACTTCGGGGCGAACATCGTCTCCCTGGACCAGCACTCCACCGACCCGACCGGCGGAGTATTCTTCCAACGCACCGAGTTCCACCTGGAACACTTCGGCGCCAGGCGCGCCGAGCTGGAGGAACAGATACAAGCGAAAATTGAGGCGCCCTACACCGCGGAATGGCAGCTGACCAGCGCCGCACAACGAAAACGCGTCGCGATTTTCGTATCCAAGACCGACCATTGCCTCCTTGACCTGCTGTGGAAGCAACGACGAGGTGAACTCCAGATTGACATTGCGATGGTTATCTCGAACCACTCAGACCTTGCCGAGGACGTTCGCTACTTCGGGATCCCATTTGTGCACGTTCCTTCGAACGCCCAGGATAAGAGCGCCATGGAGCGGACGCAACTGGAACTACTTCGCGGAAACGTCGACCTCATAGTGCTAGCCCGGTACATGCAGATCATCTCCGACAATTTTCTTCAAGAAGTCGGAGTCCCGCTGATCAACATTCATCATTCCTTCCTTCCGGCCTTCATCGGGGCAGGACCCTATCAGAAGGCGAAAGACCGGGGAGTGAAGATGATCGGTGCAACTGCGCACTACGTCACGGCTGATCTCGATGAGGGACCCATCATCGAGCAGGACGCTATCCGTGTTGACCATGCGGATTCCGCTCAAGAGCTGATGAGAAAGGGTGCTGACGTCGAACGGCGTGTGCTCACCAGGGCTGTCGCATGGCACTGCGACGACCGCATACTCCGGCATGGTAACCACACCGTGGTCTTCTGATCCCGATAGCCTTCGTGCGGACAGAACGAACGAAATTCGCGCCAATCAAATGACTGAGTTCCCGAGGAGTGTGTCGCTAATTAATTTTCGGCACACTCCTGGGACCGAAGTTAACTGGAACTTAAAGCCCTGGCGATGTTGGGGAGCGGGAAACAAAGTGGTAAAGCCAACGCTTCCTGGTTACGACCGCGCACATAGTCCCCTAGACGAGTAGGGAGATTCCTTAAATGGGCGCGTGGCAGGCATCCTCGACGGGACTGACTCCTTGCTGAGAGGCGACAATGATTTATGAAAACGTTGAATTTCACGTCCGCCATGAAAACTTAGGCAATGTAGATACTTCCTTCGCCGCGACCAGACCCCTGCTGCTCGCGTCTGCCAAATGTCAAACGGCAGAGCTCTTTCAAAGTGTAAATGAGCCCGGGAGTTATCTACTTCGCCTAGGCTGGGAGAAGGCGGAGGACCGACCGGGCACGTTTCCCGGCCGTGTTCCAGCGACGGTGTTCACCCAGATGGTGACTACCTATGACATGTCACCACTACGGCAGTCAGTGCCTGGACCGGATCAGCAAGCGGCCGAAAGCTCTGGGAACGACACCATCCGCATAATGCCGTCAGCGAATGGCGAAGAAACGTGGGGCGCCCCCGCTCTGTCGCGAGTTCGAGAGGTTCTGATCTCCCTGGGGGAGGGCCATCTTAATCCAACCGAAGCCGAGAACTTCAGATATTTCTGCCGCCAACTTGCCCGTTACGATTCTACCCGCAGCAATCCCATCGTGAGCGTGGTGGACCATGTAGGCAATTATTGGCGCAACTGGCTTTTGATGATAACTCGCACAGGTCCTTACCGTCCTTCTACACTGCGGAAATTGCTAGCGGCCCTAGATCCGTCTCATCCCATTTCACAACGAATGCTCACACTCAACCTCAGAATGCTAGAGCGAGACGGCCTTATCGCACGCGATGTTATCGACGACGAACGTAGGCACGTGGAGTACTCATTGACCGTCCTTGGCCGAGGTTTATCCGACAGGCTCCTGTCGCTTATCGATTGGATAGACCAACACGCCGCGGAAATTGAAGCTTCCAACGCAGCATTCGGGGAATTACCAGTCGAAGCTTAGAGTCGCTTGATGACATAACAGCAGGCTCTACCCAACGAGGGACATCTCGTTGCGGCCCCCGTCTGATGGTCCGAACCGGAACTGCAGAAGCATAGTTCAGAAGCCCCTTCTGGAGCTCCTTCCCCTGCCCTTCTAAGGAGCCGATAATGAGGATTCCGTCAAGCTCCGGTGAAGTCCCGATGTGGCATAGCGAGGCCGGCTCACTCCAGCTTGGCGTGGCGCACATACTGGTAGACGGTCTCCCTGCTGATCCCGTAGTCACGGGCAAGGAGGGCTTTCGGAACACCAGTGCCAGCGCGCTGGACCAGTTCCGCGGCCCGTTCCGAAGTGAGGGTCTTTTTCCGCCCTTTGTAGGCGCCGCGCTGTTTGGTCAGGGCGATGCCTTCCCGCTGGCGTTCCCTGATGAGGGAGCCGGCGAAGGCTCCCATTACGGAGAGCATGAGGTTGGCCATGGGGGAGTCCTCGCCGGTGAAGACCAGGCTCTCCTTGACGAACTCCACCCGTACGCCTTTGCGGGTGAGGCCTTGAACGAGGCCACGTAGGTCATCGAGGTTGCGGGCGAGCCGGTCCATGCTGTGCACCACTACGGTGTCCCCGTCCCGGGCAAACCGCAATAGCTCGGTGAGCTGGGGCCTGGCCGTGACCCGGCCGGAGGCTTTGTCAGTGAAGATCCGGTCCAGAACCTGGCCTTCGAGCGGGCGTTTCTCGTTCTGGTCCACAGTGCTGACGCGCACGTACCCGATCCGCTGTCCGGCCACCGATTGCCTCCAACCCTGAACCCGTCAGGTTGAGTTCTAGGCTCGTCTCAGAAAGAAGTCAAGATTAGCCTCGAATTTTGTCAGGTTGGCGTGTACCAACCTGACGTCAGAGACATCCGTAGATTTGCGGCGAAGTTGCGTGTTCCACGGGTACGGCCTATGTCAGGCAGGCACTACGACGACCCCTTCGCGATAGTCGAAGGCGCGGCGTGCACTTCCGATGGTTATCCATAGGACAGTCTTATCCTCGGTGAATTCGTCCACAGTGGCTGGATATCGAAGGGACGAGCTTTCGGCTTCAACGGATCCCGCGAAGCCGCACGGCGCATGGCCGGCGGCAACCGCGGCGGGGTTATCATCAACATCGTCTCCACTGCCGGATTCACAGGGACAGCCCCAGGCCTCTCGGCCTACGTCGGATCCAAGCACGCCGTCCGCGGCATGACGAAGCAGATGGCGCTCGAATTCGCACCCCTCGGAATCCGTGTCCTCGGCGTCGCACCCACCTTTGTACCCACCGAAGGCAACATGGCCGCCGCGGCGGGGCACCCGTCAACGGAAGAATCGAGCCAGACCATGGCGGTGATGACCAACAGCCTCATCGGCCGCGTCGGGACCCCGGACGACATCGCGCGGATTGTCCTCTTCTGCGCGAGCGATCTGTCCACCATCATGACCGGAAGCACCCTCCTAGCCGACGCAGGGCAAACTATCTGAGCGCAACCTTCCACCACGACCTCAGCCCCTGTTCTGGTGCAATCCCCGCTCGTTCAGAAGAGTCGATAGTGGATCTTCCGTCAACCAAAAACGCCCTGACATGCGTCAGGTGATCTGCGGCTCGGATACGGCACCACGGGCTTCAACAGTCGGCTGCGGAGTGGAGGACCCGTTTTGGAATCCGGGTTTGGCCTTTTGACTCATGTCATGTCAAAGGGCAGTGTTTTATATGCAGTTTCCCGGTTCATGTTCCAGCCGGCGACGAGGCCGGAGCCGATCATTTGGTCGCTGAGGCGGGCGAGGCGGTAGGCGGGGTCGGTGTCGAGGGCTAGTTGGAGGAATTGGTGGGCTTTGCTGCCTTTGCCTTCCCACCAGTTGATGTAGCCGATGGCGGTGAGGACGGGTGCTGCGTGTTCTGCGCTGGTGCGGGTGTAGGCGTGGAGGAGTAGTTGCTGGGCCCATTCGATGCGTGACCATTGTGGGGCTGTGTCGGTCTGGGCGAACAGGACGTGCTGCATGGGTTCGTCCACGCCTGGGATGTCTGCGATGAGTCGGTCGCGGATAGTGGGGAACTGCAGGTTTGCAACCAGGGCGTGGCAGTCGTCGTCGCTCGGGAAAGTCTTGGAATCGAGCATGTCGGCCCAGAGCCTCCTGCCTTCCTGCAGCGCCGTCTCAGACTGTTGGGACCTGATGGTTTCCATGTGGTGTTCGACGGCGGTGGCCTTGGCTTCTGCCTGGCTGGTGGTTGGGAGGGTTATGCGATCGGTGGGTTCGATGAAGCTGCCGCGGTAGATGAATTCTGCGTTGATGGCGCTGGTTTGGGTGGAGCTGACGGGTAGGGCGAGGCTGGTGCCTGGTTCGCCGTCGTACGGGGAGAAAGCTGTGTCTCCGACCAAGAGTCCGTCCCGGATTGTGATGCCTTGTTCTGCGAGGACCCCGGTGAGTGCGGCGATGGTGGCGGCGTGGGGTTTGGCTGACCCGAGCCTACAGGGTTCGCTGGTGTAGACGGCAAAGAGGATGGACGCGGCGGTGGTGTCGCTGGTGAGGTAGTGGGCGACGGTGCGTGCATAGGCGAGTTCCTGGCCCGTCTGGCGGGGGAGGTCGATGCGGAGGGTTGCGCCGATGCTGTTGTCGTTCAGGGTGATGCAGACAAGGCTTTCCTGGGGCCAGAAGCCGAGGGTGTGCCCGATGAAGCTGAGGACATCTGATGGTGTTTTGATGGTGAGCTTTTCCATGATCCGTAATTCCCCTTACCCGTGCGTTGTTGTGTTTTCTGCGGTTGGTCGTGGGTGCCGTTCTGGTAGGGGACCATCCGCTGGGCTGAGGGGCCGGAGTGCAACTTGGGGGACCGGCCCTGGGGGCCGAAAACTTCCTGGTGGAGCGTGTGTCCTTCGTTCTGGAAGTTTTCGGTCGCCCGGGGTCGGCGCAGTAGCGCCCCGGTTGCGCGGAGGAACCGCCCAGCGATCATGGGACATAGCAGAATGACAGGCAGAGGTGATGCGTTTGCTTATCCATCGCCGGGCAATCGGCAGACTGCATGACTCCTGGCCGGCCCTCAAGTACGTGAAGTCGGGCGCTCGCCGTGCAGGTCAACGGGTCCGATAAGAAGCCCTAAATTGTGTGCGTCTGATGACGCCCAAAGCAGAGAAAACGGCAACTAATGCGCCGATGACGGAGACATTTAGCAAAGGCGATCGAACGCGTCCACGGGAACGCACTGCGGACCGGAATAGCTCCCGTATTCCTGCGCTCATATCAGTTCCGGCGGTCGGGCTCTCTGGCTAGGCCCCTGTTAGGATCAACGGCGACCGCCCTCTCGGTTGTAGCCGACCCGTTGTCCGAAGAAGTTTCAAGCGGTGAAAACCAGCCTGTTGACAATGTCAACACCCTTCGCCCCTGACTGGGTCGAACAGCCCTCGGACTGCTTCGAATTCCGCATGTTCCTAGAGTTTCCAGTGTTCGCAAGGGCGGGAATGCAGTTCGAGTCCCACCTCGGGCACAGTGTTTCCGCAGGTCAAAGGCTATTTGTCTTTTTGCTGTTGACAAAGCTTGACATGGATAAAGCTAAAGGTTTAACTGCGGCCCCTACCGGCGCGGTTCCCGAACCGGCTGTTGCTGACGAAGGCCTCCACCTTCTATACGGCAACTGTTGCGCGCGGCATTCGGGCCAGCAGCGGCGAGTTGCTCATTGCCGCGGGCTTGGAGCCACGAGCGTCACGTTGGGTCTCAGGCTGGTTCAATACGGTGACGTAAAAGGGAAATCAACCCCTATTCTGACGGCTCCGCGGCTGTACCTGGCGTCAGGATGGGGTGTGCTTCACCCCGATAACCGCGAAAGGGCATCTGGTAGTCCGCTCCAATCGCACGGCCAACAAATCACCAGCGTGCCGGAGTCACATCGGCTAGGCCCCCACGGTTCGATGCCAGGCCTCGCTGGAAACCATGAACCTTTGCTTAGTAAGCCGGGCGCGCGAGCTCTATCGGGCTTGACGGAATATGGCGGTGGCCTGAACGAAGGCTTTGCCGGTGCTGCCTGGTTCGGAGCTGAACAGTTCGACGTCGACGACCCGCAGTGACGAACCGGCATAGCGCACATGTGTTCGGGTGGCGATTTCACCGAATGCCGGTCGCAGGTAGGCAGCCCCGAGCGACTGCAGGTCGTAGCCGGTTCTGTCGGGCATGGCTTGTTGGGCGGCCAAGGCGGCCATCATCATCAATGCGCCGCCGTGGAGGGCCCCTTGGGAGTTGCGGAGGAGGTCTTTGCGGGCAAACCCGAGTCCGGGAACGAAGCTTTGGGCGAAGTCGGGGCGACCACCCGGCAGGACCGGGGTTGCGGGACCAGCGGCGAGCAAGGCACCCAAAGAGGCCCCTTCCTCCTCGCCGAGCGGTTGCTTCGCTAGGGCCTCGAAACGGTCCAGCCCTTCTGAGGTGTTTCCCTCTGCGCGTTGGAACCAGCCGGTGCCCTGGACATATTCGGTCCCGTCCGGACCTTGGAGTGTTCCTGTGGCCATTCCGCCGGCCTCATCGCCCACCAGCGCCCGGGTCCAGGCTTCGAGGACGGTTCCGTCGGCGGGCAGCGGGCGCATGAAGTTAAGGTGCAGTTCGGTGGTGACCACCCAGTTGAGCCCATCCACGCTGGTGCGGAGGGCGGCGGAAAGGGTGTTGTCCAAGATGACGGCGGCGGCGGCGCCTGTCGGGCGGCCGTCCATGTCGAGGACCCAGTGGCCGGTGTCCATGACGCCCGTACGAACGCCAAGTAGCCCGTCGGGACGGTCCCTGAGCAGGCGGACCCTCATCAACTTCTCCATAGGGCCGGTTATGGTCGGGCATTTGACCGGCAGCTTGGGCACATCTGTGGGTGGTTCAGCGTCCGTGTGGGCCTTGGTTGCCGGGGCGTGCGGTGGGTGGTGGCCGGAAGCGGTCATTGACACAGAGTCACACCTTCGGTTCGTCGGGCGGTCGATTCAGCAAAACTAGGCAGAGTGCGGTCATAGCCAAATTCATGGATCTTTCCTCGGGGAAGCTGCTCGCGTGAACAGGACAACAGCGTCAGCAGGTTAATAGTCGGTCTGCAGGCGAGAATTGTGGCTTTGCACCCACAAGGTGGAGGCGCCGTTTACGTTGGGCATGACGCATCCTTGGCCGACAAACCGGGAGGGCGCTGTTTGGTCCCGGACTTCCGACTGCAGGGGTTGCCACCAGCCAGTCTTAGGGCAGTGCTCACCCGAGCGGATAGCGAGCGTTTCTCTTCGCGTAGTCATAACGGTCCTCAGAGGAGAAGTAGTGGCTGGAGGGTGCAACGGCTGTTTGCGGTGTGTCGTATGAAAGAGGTACCCGCAAGGGAGCTTGCGTTCGGCTTATTTGGTGACTTTGCCCATGCGGGTTGCGATGGGTGTGGTGAACAGTGGTTGGGCCAGGAACCAAGCGGCGGCAACCAGGGCCAGCGACGCCAGGAAGACCACCAGACCCCACCAGTCCACAACGTCCCTGGAGGTGTACATGTGGTTCAGGTTCCGTAGTGCCCCGGTGAAGAACACCAGGAAGATGTGCACGATGGTGAACCCTACGAAATAGAGCATCACCGGGAAGTGCACTGCACGGGCCCACTCCACCGGGTAGGCCTTGTTGAGCCGTTCGGCCTTCTCCGGCCACCACGTGGAGAACCGCATCCCGGAGAGCACAGCCAGCGGGGCGGCAATGAACACGGTGACGAAGTAGGCCACGACCTGCAGCGCGTTGTAGTGCACCCACCCGTTCTCGGAGGGCCAGTCGAGGGAGGCGTATTGGACGGCTGCAGAGAGCATGTTGGGGATGACATCCCAGTGCGTGGGCACAATCCGCATCCACTGCCCGGTCGCGAACAACAGCACCACGAACACCAGGCCGTTGACAACCCAGAGTACGTCCAGGCACTGGTGCAGCCATTGGGTGAGGGAGACCTTCTTCGGGCTGTTGCCCTTCGGAGCGAAGAAGGAGTTTTTCTTCGGCGTCCAATAGCCCGGGGGTTTGCGCTCAGTGCGGACCTGCAGGCCGGTGCGGATAATCAGGACGATGAAGAACAAGTTTAGGAAGTGCTGCCAGCCCAACCAGGACGGGATGCCCTCAGGGGCTGACCCCGGCTGGGAGGCGTGCCCGTCGTAGGAGGCAATGAATTGCTGCACGCCTTCGAGGGTCCGCAGCCACCGGGCGCCTAATACGACCGTGGCAGCCAGGACCAGCAGCCCGACGACGATCGCGGCAGGCTTCACCCACCCCGGAAGAGTGGTCGGTGACTGGGCCGTTCCGCCTGCGACGGTGGTCCCCGTGCCCTGAGTGCCCGTGGCGGCTCCCGCGGCCGCAGAGGTCGGGGCGGCGGCCTTGGTCTGCGCGGCGGACGGGCCTGCGGCCGGCGTGGAAGCGGGGGCGCTCCCCATGCGCGTTTTGGGGGCACCCTCTTTGCGGGTTTCCTCCGGGGCCACCCGCACGGCGTCGGGCGTGGATGTTGCCGCGGCTGAGGGGGCTTCGGCGGGTGCCGGGGTACCGCTGCCCATGCGTCGTTTCCGTGCAGGGGGTGCCGCTGCCACAGTTGGCTGTGTACCCGTGTCTGCCGTGGCCCTGGTATCCGCTGCGACGGGTGAGTCCATTGTGGCCGGGGGGTTCGACGGCGTTGCCGCCGTGGGGCCTGAGGTGGGCGGCCGGGGGTCGCTTGCCGGCACGCCCGGGGGAGTGTCCAGCGGCTTGTAACCTGCCATGCGGCGCGGGGCCGCTGGCCTGCCTGGGGTGTGATCGCTGGTCATTGTAAGTGTGTGTCCTGGGT
>NZ_JBFUAU010000028.1:0-47548 GCF_056406115.1 Arthrobacter sp. P1_D4
GCCGGCGGTGACGGGGCCGGTGAACAGCAGCGTCCCGGTGCCGTGTCTGGTTCCGGTGCCGTGCTGTGCGGTGTTGGCAGGGGCGCCTGCTTCGGCGGGAGTCGTCCCGAGCCGGGTGAGCAGGTCCCGGTAGTCGATGGTGGCCATGACCTGGGGCCGAAGGCCGCCGGCCGCGGGCAGCCCTCCGGTGGCGAGGGCTGCTTTGCACGCGCCGACGAGGCCGTCGAGCAGCTTCTGCGGCCGTGAGCGGAGGTCCAGGGACGGCAGCGCGGCGTCCTCTTCGGCCGCAGCGGGCTCATTAGACGGGCCGGGCGCAACCGCCGCCGCGGACCCGTCGCCCGGTCCGGCCTGTGCCGTGTTGCCGGTGGCGGTGCCCTGGCCGGTGTCTGGGCCGGTGCGGGGGTTGGTGGCGGTGTTCATCACGGTGATCAGGTGTTCGAACTGGTCCGTGGTGGCGAAGATTTCCAGGTGCTGCAGGCCGTGCCGGGGTTTGCGGAGGAAGGCGCCCTGGAGCTGGCGGAGCAGTTCCTCGGAGGGTTCGGCGCCGTCCTGGTCCAGCGCCTCGGCCCAGCTGCGGCTGACCCGGGCCAGGAAGTCGGCGTCGTTCTCGGCCGCGGTGCGGGTCAGGGCGTGTTCCATCGCCGCCGCGGCCTCGGGGAGGCAGGTGTGCCGGACCCGGTCCAGGGCGAGCGTGATGACGGTCGCGGCCCGGGACGCGATCTCGCCGGCCGCGACGGCGGCTCCAAGCTCCGGGTGTACGGGCGGGATGGGCCGGCCGGCGAGTCCCTGCCGGGGCAGCAGCGTGTCGGCCAGGCCGAGCCGGCGCCTGGCCTCCGCGGCGCCGATCCGCAGCCGCGCCCGCAGGAACTCCAGCGTGTTCCGGTACCCGTCATCCAGCACCGATTCCGGCACAGCCGGCGCGGCCGTACCGGTTGCGCCGGCAGGCTCCGCGGTTCCGGTTACGCTGGCAGGCGACGCGGTACAGGGCCCCCCGGTAGGCTCCGCCGTTCCGGGTGCTCCGGCAGGCTCCGCGGTGCCGGGTGCGCCGGTCTGCCACCCGCCGCCGCTCTCGCGCCAGCCGGTGGTCCACGCGGTGACCGCCCCCGCTACAGCCCCCGTGGCCGCGGCGGCGGACTGCTTCCGGGTCCGGTCCACGGCGGCCGCAGCGACGAGCTGCAGATACTCCACCGCGCGGGAGACTTCCTCCACCTGTCCGGCGAAGTCCGACGCGGCCCGGAATCCCCACGACCCCGCATCCTCCACCGCCGTCGAACCCACCGCCCGCAGCGCGGCCAGGGCGGCGTCCATACCGGATTGCCCGACCGGGGCTGCACCCCGGTCCGTGCCCTGCGCCTCGTCCCCGCAGGCGGTGAAATCCCTGATGAAATCCCTGACGGCTTCCATGGCTCGAGTCTATTTGAGGGCTCCGACAATTTTAGGAGGGCACCATGCGTGATCACTCTGTCCCCGCGGTGCCACGTGCCCGCGGACCGACGGGCGATCAGGCAGGTCTCACATCGTGCTGTGCAGGACCCGTGGCCAGCCAAACTGCGTGTGAACTCCGGGCGAGAAGAGTACGGATTCGGGCTGCCCGGCCACTTCGATTCCCGCGGCGCGCACCAATTGGTCCTCAAGGCCGATCAGCTGCGCGCGGTACAGCGGCCATGCACTGTGCGTGTTGGGCACATAGATGGTCCTGCCCCTGAACCGTGAATGCAGACCGAACCGGGCCGTGAGGTGGATCGACAGCGCGTCGGTGGCGGCGACGTCGGGCTCTGGGACGACCGAGAAATCGCTGCGGGTGCCGCCTCGAAAGCGCCGCACGGAATATCCAGCCGACGCCGATCCGGCAAAGTCATCGGCGCCCACGTAACTCGCCCGCGACCACACATAAGGTATTCCGGCCGCCCGCGCGGCCAGCACCACCGCCAAGCGTGAGGCATCCAGGCTGCGGAAAACGACACCACGGGTGCCGTCCGGCTCGCGGGAGTAGAGGCGCACGTTGATCTCGTTGAAGCTTCCGAAATAGGGGATGCCGGGACCGCGACCGACTCCGGCACCCTGCATACGAAAGCCGATTAGCCCCACCCACGCTGACCCGTCGAACACATCCGGCGCGACGCCCGGTGGCATGAACCGCGCCGCCACTGCATCAGGAATGCGCCAGTGCAGGAAGACGGCATCCAGCCACCGCTGGTCCATGATGATTGGCGCCGGAAGCTCGGGTGCAGCCGGCCAAGGATCACCGCCCAATCGGATCAGCTCCCTTCGGTCGGCAGGGTGTTCGGCCGGCGGGACTTCCGTCGGCAGGGTCTTCGGTCAGCAGTGTACGAGCCGGTCGGCACCATGAGAATCGGTCGGCCGGCGGAGTCACTTGGCATCGGGAAAGGTCCGCGGAAGCAGGGTCAGTTCAATGCCCGGGTGCCTTCCGGAAGGGCTCCGCCGGCCAATACTGCCGCCGTCGCATCGGCCAACGCTGTCAGCGCCACGCGCTGGGTCCACGGGCCGTAGGAAATGCGCGCCACGCCAAGTTCCTGCAATGTGGCCGGTGCCAGGGATCCGGGCACATTGATGACCGAGACCTTGTTCCACCCAATGCCTTCCACCAACGCGGTGACAGTCGGCTCGTCCAGCAGGCCCGGCACGAACACCGTGGTCGCACCGACGTCGAGGAAGGCCCGGCCGCGCTCAATGGCGTCCGCAAGCACCGCAGAAGGGTCCCGGTCCTTGCCCTTCAAGAAGGCGTCGGTGCGGGCGTTAAGGACAAAGTCGATGCCCTCGGCCTCGGCGGCGCGGATTACAGCGCTCATCTGTTCAACGGCGTCGGCGAGCGGGCGCATCTGGTCCTCGATGTTGGCGCCGACAGCGCCGACGCCAATCGCCTTGCGTACCGTTTCGCCGGGGTTGCCGTAGCCCGCTTCGAGATCAGCGCTGACGGGCAGCGGCGTGGCGGCGGCAATCACCCCGACGGCGGCGATCATTTCGTCCACCGGGATGTTCTCGCCGTCTTCGTACCCGCGCGACGCAGCGATGGAGTGGCTGGCCGTGGCCAATGCCTTGGTCCCCGGAACGCCGGCAACCACCTTCGCGGTGATCGCGTCCCAGACGTTGACGAGTTGGAGAATTTCCGGTGCGTGGTGGAGACGGAGCAGTTCGGTGGCTTTGGGGGCAAGAGAACGCGCGGTGTCTGTCATGCCGCGAGCCTAGCCGGGCTCCGTGCCACCCGGAAGGGTTTCAGCCACCTGCGGAGGAATCAGAGGAACCCTGGCGCCGAGTCTGCCAAGGCCAGCGTCCGGTGATTTCCAGCTCGAGCGAGAAGCTAAGGAAGGTCCGGATGAGCACAATAATGGCCAGCACGCCGACGCCCTCGAAGGTCGGCGTGACGGCGACGGATCGGATGATGTCGGCCGCGACGAGCAGTTCGAGCCCGAGGAGGATGGACCGGCCCAGCAGTTGCCGGTACGAGCGGTAGACGGAGAGCGGCGCGGAGCCCGCCGGCAGGCGTTCCGGCTGGAATCCGCGCAGCGCCATGGGGATGGACACGAGGGCGCCGATTACCATGACGGCCACGCCGGCGAAGTCCATGAATCGGCCGGCCGTCTCGATAATGTGCTGAAGATCCATTGTTCCCCTCGGAGAAAGTGGGCAGTGAGATTCAAACCTTACGGGTGCCGGACGCCGATACCGGCGAGAACGGCTCGGTAGCCTTCTCGGAAACTGGGGTATTGAAACTCGAAACCGGTGCTGCGGATCAGTCCGTTGCTGGCCCGCTTATTTCCGCCGCGCGAGGGTTCGCCGCCCGCCGCTTTGCCGCCCGACGCCGAAGTGCCGGTGGTGCCGCCCGCCGCCGAAGTGCCGGTGGTGCCGCCCGGCGCCGAAGTGCCGGTGGTGCCGCCCGCCGCCGCACCCGCGGCACCGCCCGCCGCCGCACCCGCCGCACGCGCGGCACCAGTGGACTCTGCCGCCGGCGCAGGGAGTCCCAGTTCCGCGGCCAGGAATTCCAGCACGTCGCCGAGTTCGGCCGGTTCATTGTCCACGCCCAGATAGACCGCCGCCGGAACCGTGCCCATGGTGCACAGATGGACGATCGCGGCGGCGGCGTCGTCCCGGTGGATCCGGTTGGTGAAACGCGACGCGGCAGGAATGACCGCGGTTCCGCCGCGTACCTGGTCGATCAATCGCGTCCTGCCGGGGCCGTAGATTCCGCCGAGCCGCAGCACTACGGGGGTGATGCCGGTGCCGCGCAGGCGGCTGTGGAGGAGTTCCTCTGCCTCGCGGATGATGCGGCCCGAGAACCCGGCGGGTTCCGGCGTCGTGCGTTCATCAATCCAGCCGCCGCCGGCATCTCCGTAGACGGCGGTCGAGGACACAAACAGGACCCGGCGGACGTTTGCCCCGGAGGCGAGGACCGCGTCCAGGACGTTCGACAGCCCGTCCACGTAGGCGGCACGGTAAGCCTCCTCGGTCGGGGAATCCGCGGCAATCGCGACGACGACGGCGGTGGTGTCCGCCGGGATGGGCGGCAGCTCAGCGGAGCCCAGGTCAGCGGCGACTCCCTCTATGGCGGCCGGGAGTTTCTCCGGCGAACGGCGCCACCCCACCACGCGGTGGCCAACCGCCGCGAAACGCAGCCCGGCCTCGGTGCCAAGATCGCCGCAACCGGCCAACAGAACAGTCATGAAGCCAGTCTGCCAGCCTTCGGGAAGCGCCACGGGCAGGCTTGAGAAAATCTTGGATCTCCAAGTGCGGCTGAAGTATCCGACCCGACGCCGGGACCCGCCCGGCGTCGTTCAGTGCGGCCCTTTGCTACCTCGCCGGGATCGGGAAGAAGGCCCGCGGGTCCTGCATCAGGGCAGGGTAATCGAAGGCGGAGCGGTCCACGATCTCGTCGACCTGGAAGTTGCGTGCGAACTGGCCATCAACCGTGATCGGGCGGCCCAGGACCTTGCCGACGGCGAACGCGGCGCCGTCGTTGACCGGGATGGCAACCACGGAGTTGCCGGGCAGGGTGGTGAACGCCTCTTCCTGCTGCTGGCGCTTGCGGGTGGGCTTCTTGACGAGCTGCTTCGGGGGCAGCTTGCGCACCTTGCCGGGACGGCGGGAGCCCGAGTCGGCATAGACGAACTGGTAGTCGTCGTCCGCGGGGGCCTTGCTGCGGCCAACCGGCGGCAGGCTGACAGTCTTCAGCTGCGCGGGCTCGGTGTCGCCCAGGGGCAGGCGCAGAACCCACATGCGGTCCCCGGCTGGATCCTCGGGCACCAGCTCGTGCTTCGGTTCGGGCCAGATGTACTCCAGATCCGGGTCCGTGCCGGGGAAAACCTCTGTGTAGAACCGCGGATCCTTGGCGATCAACCGGGACCGGTGGCTGAGGTGGAAATCCGCGTTGCCAAGCCATGGCGGCATCGGGATCTTGGCGGCGTAATCGGGGTGGGCCGCCTGCGGGGCGAACTCCATGATCTTCTCGCGCGTGGTGTCCTCGCCGCCGCGGGCCGTCCATTCATCCACCATGGCCAGGCCGTACATGGTCAGCGCAGGAACGTACCCCATCCACATCCGGATCGCCGGGTGCGACTGCCAGCCGTACTCCGGGATCACCAGCGCACGCAGGATCTGCAGCGCTTCGACGCGCTGCTTGCCGAGCCGCACACGGTCCAAAACCGCGGCGCTCTGCTGGAAATCGGGGAAGGGGAGGAAAGTCTGCATCTCTCCAGTTTGAGGCCACGGACCAAATGCGCCAATTGCTGGCGCATGCCGGTGAGGGTGCTCACATGACGGAACGGGGCAGACAGGCATGCCGGAGAGCCGCTAAAATAACATGAACCACTCCCGCCGCCACGGAAGACACGCCCATGCCTTATTCAGCAGAGCCCTATCAAGCAGAGCCTTATTCAGCTGGACCATCTACAGCAGAGCCACCAACAGTAAGTGTGGCACCGGCGCCGTTCGTGCCTAAGTACGGACAAATGCTCAGCCCCGACGCCCACGGGATAGTGGTGCTGGAGGAATTCACGCTGGATCCGGTAGCCGCCCGCGACGAGCAGCGCGGGTTCCGTGCGGCTATGGCTGGCGTGGCCCTCACCATGCGGCGCCTGGTGGCCCTCCGCCTCTTCATCGCCGCGGTGGCCATCGCCAACCTGCCCCTGTTCCTGCTCTCGAGTGGCTGGGAGATCTACGTCATCTCACTGACCCTGGTGGTAGCCGTCCACGCCGCTGTGTCCTGGCTGAACCGCCACGAGCCCAGGATCAAGCAGCGCCGGATGCTGGAATTGCACCTTCACCGGGAGCGGAGCGCCAACTACCGCAAAGTCCGCGACGCCGTGAAGTACGTCATTGACGCCCCGGCCCGGATGAACGAAAGCCTGTACCTTGAGCTCCTCGCCGCGAAACGGGTAGCGCTACATCTGGCCATGGGCACGGTGGCCCTGCTGGACACGAGCGACGACGCCGCCTGGAAAGTGCGGATTATCCGCGAAATCCCACAGGCCGCCTGAGCCCGCACGGCTCACTGAAACACCACGACGCCGGAGCGTCCCCTTGCGGGATCGCTCCGGCGTCGTGCTGTGTGTCGTGCTGTACGCCAAGTGCTGTAACCGCCCTATGCGGGCAGCTGCAGCACTTGGCCCGGGAACACCAGATGGGGGTTGCTGATCGTCGCCGTGTTGGCGTCGGCCAGCGCGTGCCAGCCTCCGGCGATGTTGAGCTTCCCGGCGATCGTGCTCAGGGTTTCGCCGCTCCGGATGGTGTAGGTCTGGCCACTTACGGCTACCGGTGCAACGTGGCGGGGTGCCGGCACGGCTGCCTTGGGGGCGTACCTGGCGGGAGCCTTGGCTGCGACGGGAGTCGCGGCGGGCCGTTGCCATGTGGCCGCACTCTGCGGAGCCGCGGCGCCGCCGCGCAGTCCCAGCTTGGCCGCGCAGGCTGGCCACGCGCCCCAGCCCTGGCTGGCCTGCACTTTCTCGGCGACGGCGATCTGTTGCGCACGGCTGGCATTGGCCGGAGACCCCGTGCCGCCATGGGCCGCCCACGTGCTGGCGCTGAATTGCAGCCCGCCCGCGTATCCGTTTCCTGTGTTGGTGGCCCAATTCCCGCCACTTTCGCATTGGGCCAGCGAGTCCCACGTGGAGGCGGGGGCTGTGGTCGGTACGGCCGCGTTCGCGGCCGAGGCGGACAGGGCGACGCCTGCAATGGAGACGGCCGCAAAAGTGACGCCGCGGCGCGCGGCAGTGCCATAGGTTGATTTCTTCATGGTTCAGATGCTCCTGAGGTCCACCAGCGCTCGGTCCGTCCCCGGACGTTGTCGCGCCACTGCCCGCCCCTGACAATAGAGGTCATAGCGGTGTCTACCGGTCGGGCAGTATCTGGTGGTGGTAGCACCGGGCATGCAATACCCGGTTGCCGGGCATGGACACTAGGCTAAGTCAGCCCCGTGCCGTTATCAAGACGTTACTTTCCCTGCTTCTGCCGTTATCATCCGGCCCGCAGTGACGCCGACCCCGGCGACCCGCTGCCCGCAGTGACGCCGACGCCGACCCACGCGACCCGCTGCTCGCATGAATCAGCTTCCGAGCATTGCGGCCAGGTACGGAGCCGTCCGGCTCGCCGTGGAGCCCGCGACGGCGGCCGGGGTACCGATCGCCACGATCTCGCCGCCCGCGTCGCCACCGGCCGGGCCGAGATCGATCACCCAGTCCGCTGCGGCCACCACATCCATGTCGTGTTCCACCACGATGACGGTGTTGCCGGCGTCCACGAGCCGGTGCAGTTGGGCCATGAGGAGCTGGACATCGGCCGGGTGCAGGCCGGTGGTGGGCTCGTCCAGCAGGTAGAGGGAGTGGCCGCGCTGGGCACGCTGCAGTTCGGTGGCGAGTTTGATGCGCTGGGCCTCGCCGCCGGAGAGCTCGGTGGCCGGCTGGCCGAGGCGGAGATAGCCCAGGCCCACCTCGCGCAGTGTTTGCAGGCTGCGCGCCGCCGCCGGCACCCCTTCGAGGAACTCCGCGGCGGCATTGACCGTCAGGCCCAGCACCTCCGCCACGTTCTTGCCCTTGTACGTCACTTCAAGGGTTTCCGGGTTGTAGCGCGAGCCATGGCACTCGGGGCAAGGGCCGTAGCTGCCGGGCAGGAACAGCAGTTCGACGGCGACGAAGCCCTCGCCCTGGCAGGTCTCGCAGCGGCCGCCGGCAACGTTGAAGGAGAAGCGGCCGGCACCAAAGCCCCTCGCCCTGGCCTCGTCCGTGGCCGCGAACTCCTTGCGGACCGCATCGAAGAGGCCGGTATATGTGGCGAGGTTCGAACGCGGCGTGCGGCCGATCGGTTTCTGGTCCACCTTGACGAGCCGGTCCAGCTGGTCGAGGCCTGAGACCGGTCCGACACTGAGCGGCCCGGTGGACTCACCGGCGTCGGCCTCCAGGTCCTCGGGGGCCTTGGCAGCGTCCGGCTCCGGGTGCAGCCTGGCGCCGACCACCTCGGCCAGGACCTGGCTGACCAGGGTGGATTTGCCGGAGCCGGAGACGCCCGTGACCGCGGTCAGCACGCCGAGCGGGAAGTCGGCGTCGAGTTCGCGCAGGTTGTGGCGGCTGATGTCGCGCAGTTCCAGCCAGCCGGCAGGTTCCCGCCGGGTACCGCTGGCGGGGGAACCGCCGCCGTCGTCCGCGCTGTGGCGGGCGCCGCCGTCGTCCGAACCCGCCGAACCGTCCGGGAACAGGAACGGCCGGGTCACGGACGCGTCCACCTCGGCGAGGCCGGCCACGGGGCCGCTGTAGAGCACCTCGCCGCCGCCTTCACCGGCGCGGGGACCGACATCCACCAGCCAGTCGGCGCGGCGGACGATGTCCATGTTGTGCTCCACCACAAACACCGAGTTGCCGGAGGACTTGAGCTGGTCCAGGACTGCGAGGAGGGGCTCGGCGTCGGCGGGGTGCAGTCCGGCGGAGGGCTCGTCCAGCACGTAGATCACGCCGAACAGCCCGGAGCGGAGCTGGGTGGCGATCCGGAGCCGTTGCATTTCGCCGGGGGAGAGCGTGGGCGTGGACCGGCCCAGCGCCAGGTAGCCCAGGCCGAGGTCCAGCAGCACCGTCACGCGCTGCAGGAGGTCGCGGGTAATGGCGACGGCCACCTCGTTGCCCTCTCCGGAGGACTGCTTGCGGGACGCGGTGCCGGCCTCCGTGAGCTCGGTGGTGGGGCGGATGATGTCCGCCAGTTCGGTCATGGGGACGGCATTGAGCTCGGCGATGGTGTGCCCGGCGAAGGTGACGGCGAGCGCGGCCGGGGTCAGGCCGCTGCCGCTGCAGACCGGGCAAGGGCCGGTCTCCATGAAGCGCAGCACCTTCTCGCGCATGGTGGTGCTCTTGGAATCGGCGAGCGTATGCAGCACATAGCTTTTGGCGCTCCAGAACCGGCCCTTGTACGGCTTGGCCACGCGGTCGCGCTGGGGCGTCACCTCCACCACGGGCTGTTCCTCGGTGAACAGGATCCAGTCGCGGTCCTTTTTGGGCAGCTTCCGCCAGGGGGTGTCGACGTCGTGGCCCAGGTGGGTCAGGATGTCGCGCAGGTTCTTGCCCTGCCAGGCCCCGGGCCAGGCGGCGATGGCGCCGTCGCGGATGCTCAGCGCGGTGTCCGGGACCAGGGAGGACTCGGTGACGGTGTGCGCGATGCCGAGTCCGTGGCATTCGGGGCACGCGCCGGCGGCCGTGTTCGGCGAAAAAGCGTCCGAGTCCAGCGGGCCGGCGCCGTCCGGATAGCTGCCGGCGCGGGAGAAGAGCATGCGCAAAGAGTTGGACAGCGTGGTGAGGGTGCCCACCGTGGAGCGCGAACTCGGCGTCCCGCGGCGCTGCTGGAGCGCGACGGCGGGCGGCAGCCCGGTGATCATTTCCACCTTGGGGTTGTGGCCCTGCTGGATGAGCCGGCGGGCGTAGGGGGCCACGGATTCAAAGTAGCGGCGCTGCGCCTCGGCATATATGGTGCCGAACGCGAGGGAGGACTTGCCCGAGCCGGAGACGCCGGTGAAGGCGACAATTGCGTCGCGGGGCACGTCTACGTCCACGTTGCGCAGGTTGTTCTCGCGGGCGCCGCGCACCCGGACAAAACCGTCCGACGGATTGCCGGGACCGAGATCAGGAATTAGGTCCCGGCCGGCCGGGCGCGGCAAATGGGAAGCATGCTGTTTACTTTGCATTGGTTCGACTCTATCCGCTCCGGGGAGCGCCGGGCATATCCTTACCGGATGGAAACACACGACGGCGATGCCCAGTTGACCGCGGAAGAGCCGGAAGAACCGGAAGAGCCGGAGGCCGGCGAACCCCTCCCGCTCCCGGTCGCCGAGCTGCACCTGCACATCGAGGGAACGCTGGAACCGGAGCTGATCTTCGCGCTGGCGGAACGCAACGGGATCGCACTGCCCTATGCGGACCTGGACGAGTTGCGCTCGCGCTACGAGTTCACTGACCTGCAGTCCTTTTTGGACCTGTACTACGCCAACATGGCCGTGCTGCAGACGGAGCAGGACTTTGCCGACATGACCCGCGCCTACCTGGCCCGGGCGGCGCTCGCCGGGGTCCGGCACGCCGAGATCATGCTGGACCCGCAGGCCCACCTGTCCCGCGGGATACCGCTTCAGACGTGCGTCAACGGCGTGGCCTCGGTGCTGGCGGGATCCCGCGAAGAGTTCGGCATCTCCACCCTCCTGATCGCGGCCTTCCTGCGCGACCTCACCGAGGACTCGGCCCTCGAGGTGCTGGAGCAGCTGCTCGCCATGGACGCCCCGATCGCCGGCATCGGGCTCGATTCCGCCGAGGTGGGCAACCCGCCGGCCAAGTTCGAGCGGCTCTTCGCCCGGGCGAAGGACGCCGGCCTGCACCGGATCGCGCATGCCGGCGAGGAGGGCCCGCCGTCGTACATCATCGACGCGCTGGACCTCCTCGACGTGGAGCGGATCGATCACGGCATCCGCTGCATGGAGGACCCGGAGCTCGTGGAACGGCTCGTGGACGAGCTCATGCCACTGACCGTTTGCCCGCTGTCCAACGTCAGGCTCCGCGCGGTGGACACCCTGGCCGAGCACCCGTTGCCGTCGATGCTCGCGGCGGGTCTGAACGTCTGCGTGAACTCGGACGACCCGGCGTATTTCGGCGGGTACGTGGACGACAACTTCGCGCAGCTGAAATCGGTGATCGGCCTGTCTGAGTTCGACTGCGTCCGGATGGCTGCGAACTCGATCCGGTCCTCCTTCGCGAGCGAGGAACGCAAGGCCGAGCTGCTGGCCGAGCTCGCCGCGTCCGGACACTAACCACCCAAGCAACGCGGGGTCGCTACGGCCCATCCGGAGGCCCCGGACGGGCCGTAAGTGACCCCGCGTTGGCTGTCGAACGGCCGGCTTAGACGTCGATCGAGTCCATGTGCGGGTACCGCGCTCCGGCCGCCACCCCGGCGGGAGCCAGTTCGTCCAGGCGGGTCAGGTCCTCGGCGGAGAGTTCGACGTCGGCAGCGCCCATGTTTTCCCGCAGCCGGTTGACCTTCTTGGTGCCGGGGATGGGAACGATGTGCTCGCCCTGGGCCAGCAGCCAGGCCAGTGCCAGCTGCCCCGGGGTGCAGCCCTTCGCATCCGCGAGCTCCTTGACCCGGTCCACGAGCTGCAGGTTGCGGTCGAAGTTCTCGCCCTGGAAACGCGGGGAGTGCCGGCGGAAATCGTCTGCGGCAAAGTCCTCGGGGCTGCGGAACTGGCCGGTCAGGAATCCTCGGCCCAGCGGGCTGTAGGGCACAAATCCGATGCCGAGCTCGGCGAGGACCGGGAAGACCTTGGTCTCCGGTTCGCGCTCCCACAGCGAGTATTCGGTCTGCAGGGCGGTGATGGGGTGCACCGCGTGGGCCCGGCGCACGGTGTCGGCGCTGGCCTCGGACAGGCCAAGGTGCCGGACTTTGCCGACCTGGACCAGCTCAGCCATGGCCCCGACGGTTTCCTCGATCGGGACGGTCTTGTCCACCCGGTGCTGGTAGTACAGGTCGATGTGGTCCACGCCCAGCCGCTGCAGGCTGGCATCGCAAGCGGCGCGCACGTAGTCGGGGGAGCCGTTGATGCCCACCCAGGATCCGTCGGGCCGCCGTTCGTTGCCGAATTTGGTGGCCAGGACGACGTCGTCGCGCCGGCCTGCGATGGCCCGGCCCACCAGCTCTTCGTTGGTGAAGGGGCCGTACATGTCAGCGGTGTCGAGCAGGCTTCCGCCGGCGTCGAGAAACGCCTGGATGGTGGCGATGGACTCATTGTCCTCGCCGTGGCCGTAGAACTCGCTCATGCCCATGCAGCCCAATCCCAGGGCTGAGACGGTGAGTGAACCAAGTGTGCGGGTTTCCATAGATATCTCCTCAACGGGAACGGTGGGACGCCCTGTCCGGCACCTGATCCGGCGCGTGTTCAGCGGCGGGACGGCGCGCAGTGGGCAGACCGCAACTTTAGGCCCATCGGCCCGGGGACACAACGGGAGCGCGTTGCCGGTTCCGCCGGGCGCACTGCGCCGGTCGACGCGGTTCACCCTTGCCGGGGGATGCGCGGGGCGGGGGCGGGCGGCAGAGTGCAGATATGACAAAGACCCGCGAGCGGCGCAAGGGCTGGCTGCGCCGGGCGGCGCCTGGATTCGATGCCGTCGCGACGTACCAAAAGGACTGGTTCGGCAAGGACATCGTCGCCGGGGTCGTCCTGACGACGTTGCTCGTTCCGCAGGGCATGGCCTATGCCGAGCTGGCCGGGCTGCCCCCAATCACCGGGCTGTACACCAGCATCCTCTGCCTGCTCGCCTACGCGGTCTTTGGCCCGTCCCGCATCCTGGTCCTGGGGCCCGACTCTGCACTCGGGCCCATGATCGCCGCGACGGTCCTGCCCCTTGTCGCGTCCGACGGCGACCCGCAGAAGGCGATCGCGCTCGCGTCGATGCTTGCCCTCATGGTCGGCGCCATCATGGTCTTGGCGTCCGTGGCCAAGCTCGGCTTCATCGCCGACCTCATCTCCAAGCCGACGATGATCGGCTACATGAACGGTCTCGCGATCACCATCCTGGTGGGCCAGCTCCCGAAGCTCTTCGGGTTCAAGATCGAAAGCGAAAACTTCATTGGTGACCTGGTCGGATTCGTCGAAGGCGTGGCCAATGGCGAGACGGTGGTCGCCGCGGCGGCGGTCGGCATAGGCGGGATTGTGCTGATACTGGTTCTGCAGCGGTGGCTGCCCAAGGTCCCTGCGGTACTCGTCATGGTGGTCGCCGCGATCGCGGCCACTGCGGTCTTCGATCTGGCCGCCAAGGGCGTCTCGCTGGTCGGGGAACTCCCGCGGGGCTTCCCGCCGTTCACCATTCCCCAGGTGGACTTCGCGGACCTCGGGCTGATGTTCGCCGGGGCCCTCGGTATTGCGCTGGTGTCCTTGACGGACACGATCTCGACGTCGACGGCGTTCGCCGCACGCACCGGGCAGGAAATCCGCGGCAACCAGGAGATGATCGGGATCGGTGCCGCGAACCTGGCCGCGGGCCTCTTCCAGGGCTTCCCGGTCAGCACCAGCGGATCCCGGACCGCCGTCGCTGAACGTTCCGGCTCGAAGTCGCAGCTCACGGGCGTGACGGGCGCCGTGCTGATCCTCCTCATGCTGGTGTTTTTGCCGGGGCTGTTCCGGAACCTGCCACAGCCGGCACTGGCGGCCGTGGTGATGACGGCGTCGATCTCCCTCGCCGACATTCCCGGAACGGTTCGGCTCTGGCACCAGAGGCGCACCGAGTTCTACCTGTGCATGGCCGCCTTCCTTGGGGTTGCGTTCCTGGGCGTCCTGCCCGGCATCGGCATTGCGGTGGGGCTGTCCATCCTGAACATCTTCCGCCGGGCGTGGTGGCCGTACGAGACCGTGATCGGGCGGGTGCCCGGCTATGAGGGGTTTCACGACATCCGCGTCCACCCGGACGCGAAGCACCTGCCCGGCCTGGTGATCTACCGGTGGGACGCCCCGTTGTTCTTCGCCAACGTCCGGCCGTTCCGCGACAACGTCCGGCACCTGGCACGAACGGAACCCAAACCGCGGTGGATCGTCATCGCGGCCGAGCCGATCACGGACGTTGACACCACCGCCGCGGACGTCTTGCTCGATCTGGATGTCGAACTGAACGCGCAGGGTATCTCCCTGGTGTTCGCCGAGGTCAAGCACAGGACCCGGGAGAAGATCGAAAAGTACGGATTGACCCGAGAAATCGAGCCGGAGCATTTCTATCCCACCACCGAAGCAGCGGTAGCCGCCTACATGGCCCAGACCGGCGCCCAATGGAGCGCAGAGGACTGACCTCTGGTTTTCTACTCGCGGGTAGGGCCGAGTTGGTCCTTCGTGCCCCCCGCTCTGGCCTGTCATAGTGGGTCACGACACACAGAGTTAACCGGATCCGCTCGCAAAAACTAACATTTCCTTGGCAAAATGCAGGTGGATCAATTGCTTCTAAAGGAGACCCATGGGCGCGAACACCGCGGAAAACACCAACCTTCGGCTAAAGGCCGTGCTGGATGTCCTGGCAGAGGAGGTATGGACCGGCGAGAAGCCGAACGCCGGAGCCGTACTGGGCGAGGCAATCGCACGGGTGCCCCTCAACGACCACGAACGCGAACTCCTCAGTGGCGGCATTCCCCGCGGCCACAAGACGCTGACCACCGCCACGGCCAAGTTGGTCAAGGCCGGCTGGCTGGTTAAGGGCCGCTCCGGCTGGTCCATCACCGACGACGGCCAGCGCGCCACGGTGGCCTTCGCCGATCCTGCCGCCTTCGCTGCAGCGCTCGACGCCGGCACTCCCGTTCCGGCGGGCACGCCGCTGCCGACTGCTCCGGTGGCAAAGCCGGAGAAGGCAGCAAAGACAGCAGCCACGCCGGCCGCCGCGGCCGAGGAGGCGCCGTCGACAACATCCAAGGTTGCCGGCAAGGCCGCCAAGCTCATCGAGGAGGCTGTTGCCCCGGTGGCCAAGGCGGTGCGCAAGCGCAAGCCCGCGGCGAAGGCTGCACAGCCCTCAGCAGCTCCGGCAGAAGCCCCGGCGGCGGCGGCCTCGGCTGTCAGCGTCGACACCATCGAACAGCCGGACGCCGTCGCGGTTGCCGGCGACTTCAGCATTCTGCTGGGCGCGCCCGCCAACTGGGCGCCGCAGTACGACGAAGTCCAGATGGAACTGGACCAGGTGGATCAGCTCTGGAAGATTGCCGCGGACATTCCTGCCGGCTTCTACTCGTTCAAGATCGCCCTGAACCGGTCCTGGGACGAAAACTACGGTGCGTTTGGCGTCTTCGACGGACCCAACCACGAAGTCCACCACGGCGGCGGCCTCCTGGTCATCCAGTACGATCACCGCACCCGGGACATCGTCCAGCCGTAGCCCCGACGCGCAACCGTCCTGCCGACGCGCAAATGACCCTGGACACCCGATTTCGGGTGTCGCAGGGTCATTTGCGTGTCGCGGGCGGGTCCGCCAAGCCAGGGTCTGCCCCGCCTGACCCTGCCGAGCGGCGGCGGGCCGACCTAGCATTGCCTCATGGAGACCGTCGAGGTTGCGGGCCTGCGCATCCGGTACCGGCGTGCGGGCCAGGGTCCGCCGCTGGTCCTGCTGCACGGCGCCTACGAAGACAGCCGCATCTGGCGGCGGCAGCTCGAGGATTTGTCGGCTGACTTCACGGTTTTCGCCTGGGATGCACCCGGGTGCGGCGGCTCGGACGATCCGCCGCCGGACTTCACCGGACAGGACCTGGGCGACGCCCTGGCGGGTTTTCTGCGGGAAGCGGTTCCCGGCCGGCCGAACGTCCTCGGGCTGTCCATGGGCTCCGGCATTGCACTGGAGCTCTACCGGGCACACCCATCAGTGCCCGCGTCGCTGCTGCTGGTCTCGGCGTACGCCGGTTGGGCCGGATCTTTGCCGGCCGAGGAAGTCGAGCGCCGCTATGCGCAGGTGCTCGCCGAACTCGAGCAGCCGACGGAACAATTCATCCCCGTATGGCTGCCCACCTTGTTCACGGCACACGCTGATCCGGCGGCTGTGCAAGAAACCAGCGCCATCATGGCCGACTTCCACCCGGGCGGCATGCGGGCACTCCTGAACGCGAACGCCCACGCCGATTACCGCGACGTGCTGCCCACCATCGCGGTACCCACCCTGCTGCTGTACGGCACGGACGACGTCCGCTCGCCGCAGAGCGTGGCCCGCGAGATGAACCAGCGGATCCCTGGCTCGACGCTGGTGATGATTCCCGACGTCGGGCACATGGCGGCCGTCGAAGCGCCGGCTGCCTTCAACGCGGAGGTACGCCGGTTCCTGCACGGACTCTCCGCGAAGTGACGCCCGCTAGAACCGGGTCGGGTCCGGCCGCGGCGGCACCGGGCCGGGATCCGGAATCGGGAGGGGGCCGGGCGGCGTCGGGAACGGCCCCGGTTCCGGTGACGGCGTGGGCGCGGGGCCGGGTACCGGCTCGGGCCCCGGAACCGGCGGCGGCGTGACCGGACCGGGTTCCGGCGGAAATGGGTCTCCGGGTTCGGGTGGCGGCGTCGTGGGGCCCGGTTCCGGCGGAAACGGATCGGGTCCGGGGGTTGGTGGAATAGTCATGTGTGGCTTCCTTTCGTGGGCTCGCGTTCAGGATCGTCGATCAGGCGCCGCGGCCCCGGCGCAACACCCGCAGTTCCCAGGGCCGCAGGCGCATCGCGCCCGTGGAAAGGCCGTCCCGGCCCGCACCCGCGGCTGAACCCGGGGCGGAGCCGCCGTCGGGGGCGTCGGCGTCGGATGGATAGTTGCCCAGGACCAGCTCCGCGTCACCCCAGGCCTCGTCCCCGAGGTCCGCGTCGCGCTCCTCGCCGGAGAAGTTGCCCAGCACCAGCAGCTCCGAAATCCCGGCGCCGTCTGACTGACTGTCCGAGGGACTGCCGGAAGAAACGTCTGAACCGGACCCAGCCAGCGCCCGGGTGAACGCGTAGACGTGCGGGTCATCCGGCAGCAGCATGGTGAAGTTCCCGTGCGAGACCACCGGTTCCGCATGCCGCAGCGCTATCACCTGGCGGTAGAAGCTGTAGACCGAATCCGGATCATCCACCTGGGCGGCGGCGTTGATGTGGTTGGCATTCGGGTTCACCGCGATCCAGGGTGCCCCGGTGGTGAAGCCGGCATGCCGGGAGGCATCCCACTGGACCGGGGTCCGCGCGTTGTCCCGGTTCAGCGGCGCGAGGGCGGCGAGGACCTCGGCGTCGGTGTGGCCCAAGTGTGTGGTGGCTTCGCGGTGGTGGTTGAGGACCTCGATGTCGCGGTAATCGCTGATCGCGCCGAACGTCATGTTGGTCATGCCCAGTTCTTCACCCTGGTAGACGTAGGGCGTGCCGCGGTGCAGGTGCAGGACGCCGGCCAGCATTTTGGCGGAGAGCTCGCGGTATCGGGGGCCGTCGTTGCCGAAGCGGGACACGGCGCGGGCCTGGTCGTGGTTGCCCCAGTACAGGCTGTTCCAGCCCGTCTCGGCCAGCCCGTCCTGCCAGCGGCCCAGGGTCTGCTTCAGCTCGGTGAGCAGGAGCTTCTTGGGCCGCCACTTGTCGCCCTCCTCCTGGTCCAGCGCCACGTGCTCGAACTGGAACACCATGTCCACCTCGGCCCGGGCGGGGTCGGTGTAAAGGATGGCGTCGTCCACGGTCACGCCGGGCATTTCGCCGACGGTGAGCAGTTCGCCGGTGCGGTTCGCGAAGACTTCCCGGTGCATCTCCTGCAGGAACTCGTGCATGCGGGGGCCGTCGATGTAGAACGGGGAGCCGTCACCAAAGAGCTTGCCGTCGGCCACCGGGCCGTCCGGGAGCGAGGTGTCCTTGGAGATGAAGTTGATGACGTCCATCCGGAACCCGTCCACGCCCCGGTCCAGCCACCAGTTCATCATCTCGTAGACCGCCGCGCGGACCTCGGGATTCTCCCAGTTCAGGTCCGGCTGCTTCTTCGAAAAGATGTGCAGGTAGTACTCCCCGGACGCCTGGTCGAACTCCCACGCGGGCCCGGAGAACGCCGACCCCCAGTTGGTCGGCTCCGCCGCCGTGCGGCGTGGGGCGGCCCCGGCGTCGACGCCCCGCGGCGGCCGCCACCAGTACCAGTCGCGCTTCGGGTTCTCCTTCGAGGACCGGGATTCCACGAACCACGGGTGCTCGTCCGAGGTGTGGTTGACCACCAGGTCCATCACCAGCTTCATGCCGCGCGCGTGCAGCCCGTCGGTCAGTTCCCGGAGCTCGTCGAGGGTGCCGAACAGCGGGTCCACGTTACGGTAGTCGCTGATGTCGTAGCCGTTGTCGTCCTGCGGCGAGGTGTAGATCGGGGAAAGCCAGACGACGTCGACCCCCAGCCGCTGGAGGTAGTCCAGCCTGCCGATGATGCCGCGGAGGTCGCCGATGCCGTCGCCGTTGGAGTCGGCAAAGCTGCGCGGATAGATCTGATAGACGACGGCGCGCTGGAACCAGTCGCCGGCAGCCGCCTTGGGTGTTTCCGCGGGGGCTTCTTCGACCGTCATGGGGACTCCTCAGCTGGTCCGGCAGACAAGGGGGCAGCGCGTTGCTGACCCGCCAACGTCTGATTATTGACCAGTTGGCGGGGGCTGGGAAGACCTGCCCGGTCCGGCTGTGCTGTCGTGCTGTCCCGGCGCGGCCGCCCGTCCCCGGCTAGTTCTGCGAGGCGATGGCGTTGTCGCGGTCCTCGAAGACGTCCTCACCCGGTCCGGAGAAGGCCTTGGAGCGCTGGATCGCCTCGATGGATCCGGTGAACAGCTGGGAGTCGTGGGGATCTGGGTGCCGGTGGTGCTCGGCCGTAGCAGTAGCCTTGCCGGGGCGCTTGGGCCCCACGACGACGTCGGACGCGTGGCCGGAAGTGGACGCCGCCAGCGCCGACGGCAGCGATTCGAGGCGGACGTGGGGGAGCGCCGTCGGGTGGTCCTGCTGCAGGAACAGCACCAGTTCCTCGCGGATCAGGCAGCGGAGGTCGAACAGGGAGGCGCTGTCCGCGGCGCTGACCAGGATGCGCACGCGGACAAAGCCGGCGGTGGCGTCCGTGATCTGCAGGATCCCCACACGCTTGTCCCACAGCGGCGTATCGGCCAGGACCTTCTTCAGCTCGCCGCGCATTGCCTCGACGGGAGCGCGCCAGTCGAGGTCGAACTCGACGGTGCCCATGACCTCGGACTGCCGCCGGGTCCAGTTCTCGAAGGGGGTGGTGGTGAAGTATGTCGAAGGCAGGATCAGCCGGCGGTCGTCCCAGATGTGGACCACCACGTAGGTCAGGGTGATCTCCTCGATCCGGCCCCATTCCTTCTGGACCACCACCACGTCGTCCACCCGGATCGCGTCCGTGAAGGCGAGCTGGATGCCGGCGAAGACGTTGACCAGCGAGGTCTGCGCGGCGAGGCCCGCGACAATCGAGATCACGCCTGCGGAAGCCAGGAGCCCGGCGCCGAGCGCCTGGATCGCGGGGAACGTCAGCATCATGCTGCCCAGGGCCACCACGGCGATCAGTGCGACGCCGATCCGCCGGGCCAGGATCACCTGGGTGCGCAGCCGCCGGGCGCGGCGGTTGTCCGCGACATCCACCCGGTACCGGGTCAGCACCATTGCCTCGATGATGAGCAGCATGGCGATGGCCAGCCAGGCCAGTGAACCGATGAGCGCAATCAGCAGCAAATGGTCCAGGCCGTGGCGCCATTCGAGATCGCCGCCGCTGGTGGCGAGCGCGATCCGGACGGCGATCAGGCACAGGGACAAGCGCAACGGCAGCCGGGCCACGCGCGAGATCTCGCGCAGTTCGGGCTTGCTGCGGTTGAGCCGGAGCACAATCTTGCGCACCAGCCAGGACAGGACGAGCCCGGCAACCACGGCGAGGGCCATGGCCAGGAACGGCATTGCTTGGGTGAGGAACTCTTGCATTACTTAAGCTCTAGCAAGCTTCCACGGGCAACTGAAATCGCCGGGATGTCAACGTGGGTCTCCTCACGCCGCGGCAGGAGCCGGCGGGCACGGCAGGTCTTCGGCAGGTTCCGGCGCGGGCCAGCGCAGTCCACCGCAGTTCGACCGCGGGCCGGACGCAGTCCGGCCGCGGACCCGGACAGAGTTCGGCCCGCCACTCCGGGACTTTTGCCTCTTGATTTTGCTGACGGACGCTCCAGAATGGTCGAACCACTTGAATCCCAGGGGGAGGGTGACATGCGTCGACTCGCGGCGTTCGGCACGGCAGCGTCGGCCGGCTTCTTGGTTGCGGCGCTGCTCGGCTCCTGCGGTGCGCCCGCGGGCCCGGGTCCGACGTCGCCGTCGATGCCCACCGTGCCCCCGCTGACATCCGCGCCGGCCAGCAGCGGCGCCGCCGATACCCCGCCCACCGAGCCGCCGTCGGCGCCGGGCACTCCGGCGCCGACGTTCGATCACCCCGCTGAGTGGACCGTCAAGGACCGCGGCGCCGAGGCCGCGCCCGGCGGCGTGTTCCTGGAGGTCCTGAACGCTGGCGGCAAGTCGCTGGCCACCCTAAAGACCAACGTGGCCCCGGGTGCGGAATGCACGCAGCGGATCCCCTACCAGGTGCTCGATCTGGTGCAGGTTCCGGCCCTGGCCCAGCAGGGCGTCACGCCGCACTTCATCTTTGAGTTACGGCTGTATCCGGCCGAGAAGGACCCCACGAAAGCCAACGTCATGGCTTACGGCATCAGCTCAGCGCCCAAGCCGTCCGGCCCCGATGCCTGCCCGATCTTCCAGTTCTTCACCTGGCCGCCCAGCGGAGCGTCGTTCGGGGGCGTTTATAACCCCTTCGACACCACCCCGGGCAACGAGCCCTTTGTCGACACCCCGGAGGCCTACCTGGAGACCTCCGAATACCAGGACATCAGGAAGATGATCACCTCGCTGCGTCCGGCGGGGCAGTAGGGCCGGCCCGGGCTCATGGCGAGGCGGCTCACAGCGGCTGCGGTTCCGGCTCCGTTTGTTTCGGCGCTGGTGCTCGCGGCCCTGCTGCTGGCCGGCTGCGGGTCACCGGTGGCGCCGCCTGCGACATCCGGCGCTGCGGGTGAGGCAACGTCCGCAGGTCCGCCCGCCGGAGGCGCCCAGCCGGGAGGCACCCCGTCGGGAGACCCTTCGCAGGGGACACAGGGAACCACGCCGTCGGGGTCAGCCACGGACACAGCATCGGGAACAGCTCCGGGGAGCACCGCCGCGGCAACCCCGACGACGTCGGACCTCCCGCCGTCGTCGTCCGGCTGGAAGACGTTCACGACGTCGGACGGGACGCTGAGTTTCGACTACCCGGCCGCGTGGGAGATCCGGGACCCTGCGGGGGAGGCGCCGCTGGGCGGTGAGTTCGTGGACGTTGTGAACGCCGCCGGGAAACAGATGGCCGCGCTGCGCACGAACATCGTCACGGGCGCCGAATGCGGCGATCAACAGCCCTACCTGCTCATCGATTCTCAGCCGATGCAGGCGCTCGCGGAACCGGGTGCGGCGGACCAGAGCCCGCCGCGCTACGTCTTCGAGGCCCGGGGTGACTTCAGTGCAGCGGAGGCTTCGCCGCCCACCTACGCGTCGTATGGCATCACCATGATGCCGGAGGAGACCGGGCCTACGTCGTGTCCGATGTTCCAGCTCTTCCTCTGGCCGCCCAGCGGCGCGCTGTTCGGGCAGGCGTATGACCCCGGGAAAAACACGACGCCGGGGGACCCCGGGCTGCCGTACCTGGAGAAGGCGAAGCTCTATGCCAGCACGGCGGAGTACCAGGACGTCCGGAGGATGATCACGTCGCTGCGTCCGGCGGGCAACGGCGAGGCCACGGGCAGCGTGACGGAACCGGCGAAGTAGCTGGGTTAGACGACGCTGGGTTAGACAGCGGGCAGGTGCCGGTGGCGGTGACGGTGTTCGCGGACCGCAGGTGTCGGCGAGGCATTCCTGCCGCCGCGCTGCCCGGTCCACGGGTTGCTGCTGACCTCCCGGATCAGCCCGGTGCCGGCGCACTCGCGCACAGCCATGATGCCGTCCGCCGCCTGGCGCTTGTCGTCGAATGCTGTGGAAATCGCCAACACGGTCCCGTCGGCGGCGAGAAGCCGGAACCGTACATTGGATTCCGCGTCGGTGAAGATTTCGAACTGTCCAGCCATTGTCTTGTCCTTGTCTAGCGGTGGTGACCGCCGGTGGAGGGTAAGAGCACTTCTTTGTGCTGTTGCCGGGTCTTCGACAAATCGCTGCAGTGCCGGTAGCCACCATTTCGTGGACGGCGTCCCCGGGAAAGAGGCAAAGGTCCCTTGGTGTCTGGCGGATGAGACTGGGCCGGCATAACCCAACCCTGCGTGACGAAACCGGGCGCCCGGATGGGCGCTACATTGGGAACATGGCTGGCAAACATCCTGTGCAGTTTCCGGCGGATTCCGGCGAGCCCGTGCGGCTGAACGCGCGGGTGTCCGGTGTGGTCCAGGCGGTCGGCTTCCGCTACTGGACGGTCCGGAAGGCCGAGGAACTGGGGCTCAGCGGCACAGTCCGGAACAACACCGACGGCTCCGTGGGCATCGTGGCCGAGGGGCCGCAGTCCGTTGTGCTGGAGCTACGGCGCTGGCTGCGCTCGCCGGAGGCGCCCGGCCGGGTGGAGGACGTCGAAGAATCGGTCTCGGCCGCGACGGGGGAGTTCGGCGGATTCGACGTGGCCTACTAGGGCTGCAGCTTTCCGGTGCCGGTATCGTGGCCGGTCCGGGGCGAAGGACCCTCGGCAGGGGCCCGGTTTCTGAGTAGGGTGGCCCCATGCAGAAGATATCGCTCGATGCCCTTGCCCGGCAGCAGCTGGCTGCAGCGGTTGCGGCACCCAGCGGACGGGCCGCGGACACTGCGTTTGGCGGGCATGAGAAAGTCCTGCGGCAAACCGTCATGGCGTTCAGGGCGGGGACGCAGCTGAGCGAGCACCAGAACCCCGGCGAGGCGACCGTGTTTGTGCTCCGCGGCTGCGTGCGCCTGCGGGCCGGCAACGAATCGTGGCAGGGCAAGACCGGTGATCTGCTGATCGTGCCCGACGGGCTGCACAGCCTGGAGGCCGAGGAAGACTCGGCGATCCTCATGACCGTGGCGAAAATCAAGACCTGACGGCCCAGCCGCAGGCGGCGAGACCGGTCGAAGCCACTCCAGGGGCCGGATTACCGCAAGGAGCAGGACATGACTGTCATCCCTTTCGACGAGGTCCCACAGACCCGGCGGTGGTGGGCGAGGGCGGCCTACGCCGCGATTCTCTTGGCGGTGGCTGTCCCTTTGGTGTCTGCGGGATTGGCAGGCACCATCGCGTTGGTCATGATCGATGCCGGCGCCGTGTTAGTGACTGTGGCTGCGATCTACTGGTTCCTCATCAGCCGCGGTGTCCTGCGCTGGTGTGCGCTGGCGCTCGCGGTATTGGCCCCGCTGGTGCTGGTGGTCCTGCACATCCAGGCGGGTCTGCTATTGGAGATGGTGCTCTCGATTGCGCTGGCGTTCGTGGCCTTGGTCTGTGCCCGTGCCGCGCTCCGGGAAAGGGGTGAGGGCAAAGCCATGCCCGAGCACACCGCCCCTGCTTGGCAGCATGCTTTCCTGGTGATGAATCCGCGTTCCGGCGGGGGCAAGGTGGTGAAGTTCGACCTCCAGCGGAAGGCGGAAGAACTCGGCGCCGAGGTGGCGCTTCTTGAGGGACCGGGACCGGTGGACGTCGACGCGTTGGCCCGGCAGGCCGTGGAGCGCGGGGCCGATCTGCTCGGCGTCGCCGGTGGGGACGGAACCCAGGCGCTGGTGGCCGGCATTGCGGCGGAGCACAACCTTCCGTTCCTGGTGATCAGCGCCGGCACGCGCAACCATTTCGCCCTGGATCTCGGGCTGGACCGCGAGGACCCGACGGGCTGCCTGGATGCCCTCCGGGACGGGGTGGAGCTTCACGTCGACCTCGGCAAGATCAACGGCCGCACCTTCGTCAACAACGCATCCTTCGGGGTGTACGCCGAGGTGGTGCAGAGCCCTGCGTACCGGGACGACAAGGCCGGTACCGTGCTGGAGATGCTTCCGGACCTGATCAGGGGCGATAAGGGTGCGCGGCTGCGGGCGCAGGCGGACGCGGAGACAGTGGACGGCCCGCAAGCGGTGCTGGTGAGCAACGGTCCGTACGGCAGCAACGACCTCGCCGGCCTGGGCCGGCGAACCCGGCTGGACCGCGGCGTGCTCGGCGCGGTGGCGATTTCCGCCGCCAGCACGCGGGAAGCGGTCGGCCTGTTGCGCCGTGCCACGAAGCGCGGCCTGATCCAACGCGCGGCGGCGGAGGTGGTGGTCGACGCCGACGTGCCCGAGATCCCCGTCGGAGTGGACGGCGAGGCTCTGCTGATGAGCACGCCGGTACGGTGCACCGTCGAACCCCGCGCACTTCGGGTACTGGTTCCGCGGAACCGTCCAGGCGTCCCGCCAGCCCAACCGGCGCTGGATCTGGTCCGGCTCCGCGAGCTGGCGTGGGGCCGGCACGTGTCTGCACCGCCTGCGCCGTCGTCTGCCGCTCCCCCCGCGGCTCCGCCCGCCGGCGGGGGATCGTAGCCTCGGCAGATCTGGCCTGAACCGTGTACGACGGCGACTAGTTGTGCCGTGCCCACAACTGCAGCCACACGAGCAGGCGCGTTTCGGCGTCGTCGAGGTCTATGCCGAAGAGCGGCTCCACCCGGGACAGGCGGTACCGGACCGTGTTGACGTGCACGTCCAGCGACTTGGCGGCGTCGATGGCGTTTCCGCCGCAGCTGAGGTAGGCGTAGATGGTCTCCTCGAAGGACTTCTTGTGCTGTTCGTCGTACGCCGCGATACTGAGCGCGTGTGCCCCGGGCAGTTGGCCGGCGGTGGTCAGCGCCGACACGAATTGGCGCAGCAGCAGACGCGAGCCGAGGGAGTCGTCGTCGGCCACGATGTCATCCGAATCGGCGGCGATGCGCCCTTCCGCGACGTTGCGCACAAGTTCTGACAGGACCAGTTCCGCGTTGACCCTGGAATCCTCGAGCCGGTCGATCGTCGCCGCGGCGCCGAGCGCCGCCAGGACCGGGCGCGAGAGCAGCCGCCGCGCGTTCTGCACAATCTTCAGAATCGCGGTGCGCTGGAAGTGGCGTGAGGTTTCGGTGGTTTGCGGCAGGACGATGTACACGATGTTGTCCGAGAGCCCGCAGACGGCCGAGGGCAGCCGGATGGCGCAGGCAGTCCTGATGGTGTCGAAGAGCCGGAGGCGGGACTGCAGCGTTTCGGCGGCGATGGCTTCGGACGGCCAGATGCCCAGGGCCGCAACCCGGATCGACGGCGCCGAGATCCCGAGCCTGATGGCGGCCAGTTCGGCGCGTTTCGGATCGAACAGCAGCGGCTGGACCAGATCGATCTGGCGGGTCAGGTTCGAGACGTAAGTGGTCCGTTTGTGCAGGATGTGGAGCGCGGCCACGTTGGCGGCTTCGCGCAGGATCCGGTTGGCGTCCTCGTTGTGGTGGTCCGCCAGTTCAAGGAGCCAGAGCGAGCCCAGAACGGAGTCGCCGGCCCGGATCGCGATGGCGGTGCGCCGGAGCGAGGGATCCTGCGTGGCCACGTCCAGCGCATCGGTGGCGGCATGGACACGGCGGTAATCGTTGTCCGTTTCCACCGAATGCGGCACCTGCAGGCTCAGGATGGAGCTCCGGCGCGTCTCGTCAATGGGCTGGTCCGGGAGGGTGGAGTACGCCAGGATTGTCTGCTCGGGATCGGCGATCGCGATGGCACCGCCGGCCTGGGCCGCCACCGTGTTGGCGAGGTCGAACAGGTCTCCGGGCCGGATGTCCACCAGGGTCCGTCCCGATTGCCGGTGCGGGACCACTGCCGCGTCCATGATCTCCGCGAGCTGGTTCCAGGGCACCGAGTCGGAGGCACGGAAAAGCGCCATCCCGTTGTCCCGGGCGGCTGCCCGCAGGACTTCGTCCGAGGTGCCGTTGGATTTGTAGACGACCGCCACGTACCCGGCGTCGCTGAGTTCCCGCACTTTCGCGCCCAGACGCTTCCCGGAAAGGGACAAACCAATGGCCAGGGCAACGGCACCCGGGAACTTGGCGGGCCGCGCCGTCGAGTCGTAGAGAACCGAGCCGGCGACAATCTGCCGGTCATCTGACGGCATTTCCACGAGGCTGAGGATTTCCGAGCCCGCCGAGCGGGCGACGTCGGCCAGCGTAGGCAGCGCGTGCGTCTCCGCCTCCGGTGCCTTCACCGGGACACCCAAGAAGCTGTTTGGTATTCGCTACTAATGATTGGCCCCTCAATTTGTCGATAACTCCATGGTGATGCGGAGCTTCATTTCCTACGCTGAACCATAACGCAGCACAGTTCAACGGAAGGCCGTCATTGAAAATCAGCGAAGCCAGGCAACTCGTCCAGGTGAAAGCTCCCGTCTTGTCCCGCCAACGGCGTGTGCTGGCGGGCGCCTACAACGTCGAGGAATTCCGGAAATCGGCGCGCAAGGTCTTGCCGGCCGGGATTTTCGACTATCTCGACGGCGGATCCGAAGACGAAGTGACGCTGCGCCGCAACCGGGCCGTCTTCGATGCCTGGGCCCTGATGCCCAGCTGGGGCCCGGTGTCCGGACCCGAAACGACGACGACCCTACTCGGAAAAGAAAGCGCGCTGCCGCTGACCTTGACCCCCACCGGGGCGACCCGGCTGTTCCATCCCGAGGGCGAGCTGGCCGTCGCGGCCGCCGCGGACCGGGCCCGCATCCCCTATGGGCTGGCCGGGCTGAGCACCGTGCCCATGGAAACCATCGCAGAACAGCACCCGTCCCTAGACCGCTGGTTCAACTTTGGCCTCACCTCCGACGCCCAGGCGATGAAGAACAAACTGGCCCGCTGCAAGTCAGCCGGATTCAACACCCTGATTGTCGGGGTCGACACGCGGGCACTGGGTTCCAGGGAACGGGACCTCCACAACGGATTCACTGCCCCTCCCGCGCTCACGCTGTCAACCATCGCGGACATCGCCCGGCGCCCTTCCTGGTGGATCAACTTTTTGAAGTCGGACGGCATCAGCTTCCCGAACCTGGATCCGCAGAGCCCCGCCGCCTCCTCCGTGGTGACCCCGACCATGTGGCAGCACATCCTGGGCCACTCGGATGCCAGCAGCGGCTGGAAGGAACTTGAGGCCCTGCGGCAGGCCTGGCACGGCAAAATCGTGCTCAAGGGCTGCGTCAACCCGGCCGACGTCGCGAAGGCCTCCCGGATTGGCCTGGACGCCGTCCAGTTGAGTAATCATGGCGGCCGCCAGCTCGATCACATGCTGAGCCCCATGGACGTCCTGCAGGAATCGCGGCAACGGGTGGGTGATTCGATCGAGATCTACGTGGACTCGGGCATCCGCCGGGGGAGCGACGTCCTCAAGGCGCTGGCGCTGGGGGCCGATGCCTGTTCGATCGGCCGGGCCTACCTGTACGGACTGGTGGCGGCCGGCTCGCCGGGCGTTGGACGCATCATCGACATCTTCGGGGATGAACTGCGGCGTACGATGACGTTAGTGGGCGTCTCCAGTATTTCCGAGTTGAAGGCCCGGGGCGGGGAAATTCTTCGGGACATTCGTCATTCCGGAGAACTTCTTGAGACAAGAGCGTCGGAAAACACGAATTCATGAGTTTTGAATAAGCAGTCATGCAGTGCCCTCCCGCAGCGTTGCGGGAGCCTAGAGAATCCCTGAACAGCTAAGGAAGCCATGCGCACCCGATACCTTCTTCCCGTTCTCACCATAGCCACGGCGCTCTCGCTCTCGGGCTGTGTCAACAACAGCGAACCCGCCGCCACCGGCTCGGCATCCGGTACCGCTGACGCCATCGACGTGCAAAAGAATGACTCCATTGCCGCCTCGCTCCCGGAAAAAATGAAGAGCTCCGGCGTGCTCAACGTCGGCATGGCCAACAACTACCCGCCCAACGAGTTCAAGGACGATAACGGCGAGCCGGCAGGCTGGTCCGTGGACCTCACCAATGCCCTGGGCAAGGTTATGGGGTTGAAGGTCAACTTCGACATCGGCACCTTCGATAACATTCTGCCGGCAGTGAAGGCAGGGAAGGATGACATGGGAATGTCGTCGTTCTCCGACACGCTGGAACGCGAAAAGCAGGTGGATTTCGTGAACTACTACTCGGCCGGCATCCAGTGGGCGGCGCCCAAGGGCAAGAATGTGGACCCGAACAACGCGTGCGGGCTCAAGGTCGCCGTCCAGGCCACCACGTATGAAGACACGCATGAGGTCCCGGCCAAGTCGAAGGCCTGCACGGATGCAGGCAAGCCGGCGATCACCATTTTCAAGTACGACGCGCAGGACCAGGCGACCAACGCCCTCGTGGTGGGACAGGTCGATGCGATGAGTGCCGATTCGCCCGTGACTCTGTACGCGATCTCCAAGACCAAGGACAAGCTGCAGACCGCCGGCGACGCCTTTGAGGTGGCGCCGTACGGGATGCCCGTGGCCAAGGGCAGCGAATTTACCCCGGTCCTGCAGAAGGCGTTGCAGGCTCTGATCGACGACGGCACGTACAACAAGATCCTGTCCAAGTGGGGCGTCGAATCCGGTGGCGTCAAGACAGCAACTCTCAACGTGGCAGCCAAAGGGTGATAGCAAATGAGCGAGCCGGAATCCGACAGGATGATTGAGTCGGAACCTGACAGGAAGCATCGGGACCGGAGCGGAGCGGACGCGGACAACTCGCCGGCGGAGGCGATCGTGGCGATTCCGCTGCGGCACCCGTGGCGGATCGTGATTGCCGTGGTTCTTTTGCTCGGGTTGGCGGTCTTTGTCCTGGACGCGGCCCAGCGCGCGGACTATGGCTGGCCGGATGTAGGCAAGTACATTTTTGACCGCCGGATCAGCCAGGCCGCGTGGGTAACGTTGTGGCTGACCATCTACTCGATGATTGGCGCGATCGTCATCGGCCTGCTGCTGGCCATCATGCGGCTCTCACCAAATCCGGTGCTCAAGAGCATTGCCTGGCTGTACATCTGGATCTTCCGCGGAACCCCTGTCTACGTGCAGTTGGTGTTCTGGGGCATCGTGGCCCTGATCTACCCGGTGTTCACGCTGGGGATTCCGTTCACGACGCCGTGGGTCACCGTCCCGAACGAGATCTTCACGAACCTGTTCATTACCGCCGTGATCGGGCTGGCCCTGAACGAGGCCGCCTACATGTCTGAAATCGTGCGTGCCGGCCTGCTGTCCGTGGACGAGGGCCAGGCGGAGGCTTCCACGGCCCTGGCCATGTCCTGGGGCCAGACCATGCGGTATGTCGTGGTTCCGCAGGCCATGAAAATCATCATTCCGCCTACCGGCAACGAAGTGATTTCAATGCTCAAGACCACCTCCCTGGTGGCCGCGATCCCCTTGAGCATTGACCTCTACGGGGTGTCCCGGGGCATTTCAGCCGTGACGTTCACGCCCGTCCCATTGCTGATTGTGGCTTCGCTCTGGTACCTGCTCTTCACCTCCGTCCTGATGGTCGGGCAGCACTTCATCGAAAAGCGGTTTTCCCGCGGAACCGGACGGATCAAGACAGGCAAGGCGCCCAACGAGCCCGAACCGGCGCCGACGGCCGGACCCGGTGCCCCGGGTGCACCGCTCGGGACAGATTTTGGAGGTAAGGGATGACCGGCGTGCCAATGGTTCTTGCGGAGAAGGTTTCCAAGAATTTCGGATCCAACAGGGTCCTGCGTGGGATCAGCCTGGAGGTCGACCCCGGGGAGGTTCTCTGCATCGTGGGGCCCAGCGGTTCGGGCAAGTCGACGTTCCTGCGCTGTATCAACCACTTGGAGGTGGTTGACGGCGGCCGGCTTTCGGTCGACGGACAGCTGGTCGGCTACCGCCAAAAAGGCGAGAAGCTCTACGAACTCAAGCTCAAGGAAGCTGCTTTCCAGCGGCAGGAAATCGGAATGGTGTTCCAGCGGTTCAACCTGTTCCCGCACCTGACCGCGGTGGAGAACATCATTCTTGCTCCCATGCGGGTGAAGAAGATTTCCAAGACCGCTGCCACGGCACGGGCCATGGAACTGCTGGAGCGCGTGGGGCTGGGGGACAAGGGCGATGCCTATCCGGCGCACCTCTCTGGCGGCCAGCAGCAGCGGGTGGCCATTGCCCGTGCCTTGGCCATGGACCCCAAACTGATGCTCTTCGACGAACCGACCAGTGCTTTGGACCCGGAGTTGGTGGGCGAGGTGCTCGATGTCATGAAGGGACTGGCCAAGAGCGGCATGACCATGATTGTGGTGACCCACGAGATGGGGTTCGCCCGCGAGGTGGCGGACACCCTGGTCTTCATGGACGACGGCGTGGTGGTGGAGGCCGGGGCTCCCCGCCAGATCCTGAGCGACCCGCAACACGACCGGACCAAGGCGTTCCTCTCAAAGGTGCTGTGACATTCAAGGTTGACGGCGCGGCGGTGGGCCCTGGCCTCTCCGGGGAACGGCCGCCGCGCCATAGATCTCGTCTGCGGCGCGGGCAAGGAAACACCTTATCCGGCAGGACTTCCGCCCGACCTCATCGACCGAAGAGGTCTCCGAGAGGAGCAGTACGTTATGGGTGATGCCTTCAACGCCGTGGATGGCGTCCGAATTTCCTTTCAGGAGCAGGGCGCCGGCCCCACGATCGTTCTGGTGCACGGTTCAGGGCTGTCCCGTCCCGTTTGGCGGGGACTGGGCTACACGAAGGCCTTGCAGGAGCGCTTTCACGTGGTGACTCTGGATCTGCGGGGACACGGCCGCAGTGACAAGCCGCATCACGAAGACGCCTACAGCATGGACCTGCTCGTCGGGGATGTGGCGGCAGTCCTGGACGCCGCCGGCGCGCAGGCAGCCCACTACGTGGGGTATTCCGCCGGCTCGAGAATCGGATTCTCACTGCTGGCCAGCAGTCCCGAGCGCATCAAGACATTTACGGCTGCGGGCGGCACGTACCGCTCCCCGGCCGGGCAAATCGAATCGATCTTCTTCCCCGGATATGACCAGGCCCTGGAGCGTGGTGGCATGCCGGAATTTCTGCGCCAATGGAGCATCGCCACGGGCCGCGACATCGATCCGCAGACGACCACCGCGCTTCTGGCCAACGACCCCGCGGCCCTGCGCGCCTACTTCCGGCGGAGTGAGGACGACCCCGGAATCCCGGAGCCGGTCCTTCGGACCCTAGACACCCCCACCTTGCTGCTCGCCGGCACGGAAGACCCGCTTCGGTATGCGGACTCGGAACGGGCGGCCCAGCTCATGCCCAGGGCACAGTTCCAGGCCCTGCCCGGCCGCAACCACGGCCAGACCCTGGTTCCCGCCGGCCCAGTCCTCAGCATGGTCACTTCATTCATCACCTCGGCTGCCAGCGCGGCGAACAACGGCTAGGCAGGGAGGGTTGACGCCAGAGCGACGACGACGGCGGCATGCGTCGTCCGGTTCGATTTCGGCCGGCGTCGTAGGACAGACTGTTGCCGTGAGCAACTCTCCCCGTGCAGGCCTGGCCGTCGCCGGCCTCAGCCTCGGCACGTCGCTGAACCCGTTGAATTCGTCGATGATCGCCGTCGCCCTGGTGGTGCTGCGCGAGGACTTCGGGCTCGACGTCGCCACGGTCACCTGGGTGATCACGGCGTTCTACCTCACCTCCGCGGCCGGCCAGCCGCTGATGGGCCGGCTCGCGGACCGCTTCGGCCCGCGGCGGCTGTTCCTGCTTGGCATGGCCCTGGTGGCAGTGACCTGCGCGCTCGCGCCTTTTGCGCCGAACTTCGCGCTGCTCTGCGTGGCGCGCGCCTTCATGGCCCTCGGCACCGCGACGGCGTACCCGAGCGCCGTCGTCATGGTCGCCGCGCTGGCGCGGGAGGCGAACGTGAAGTCCACCCGGCCGCTGGGCCGGATCCAGATGGCGAACACGTCGGCGGCCGCCGTCGGGCCCGTGGTGGGCGGCCTGCTGGTGAGCCTGGTGGGCTGGCAGGCGCTGTTCCTGATCAACGTCCCGCTCTCGCTGCTGGCGATCCTCGTGGTCCGGCGCTTTGCCCCGGCCGACGGTGCCCGGGAACGCGGCCGGGTGTCGGAACTGGTGCGCGACTCGGACCTGCCCGGGATTGGGGCCTTCATCGGTGCCCTGGTGCTGGTGATGATGGCGATGCTGAATGTGCTGCCCGACTACCGGTGGTGGCTGCTGGGCGGCGGGCTGGTCCTCGCGGCGCTGTTCGCGTGGCGGGAGCTCCGGTTCAGCCCGCCCTTCCTTGACCTGCGGCTGCTCGGCCGCAACCGGCCGCTGCTGCTGGTCTACCTGGGTTTTGCGCTGTTCAACGGCGTCTACTACTTTGCGTTCTTCGGGCTGCCGCAGCTGCTGCAGACCGCGGGAGGCTACAATCCCGGCGTCGTGGGACTGCTGATGCTGCCGCTCGCGGCGATCTCGGTGGTCGGGACGCCGTTCGCGGTCCGCGCGATCGACCGGTTCGGCGTGCGGCGGGTGCTGATCGCCGGCGTCGTGCTGCTCCTCGGCGCTTCTGCGGCGATGTGGCTGCTGGCGGCCTCCCTCGCCGTCCCGCTGGTGCTCGCGCTGACCGCCCTGCTGGGTGTGCCGTACTGCGTGGTCGCCATTTCCTCAAGCCAGGGCATGTACGTGTCCACCCGGCCGGAAGAGCGAGGGGTGGCCGCGGGGATCTTCCAGACCTGCCGCTACCTCGGCGCCATCACGGCCACCGTGCTGATCGGCATCTTCTACGGCAGCGGCGTGACGCAGGCGAACTGGGGGCTGATGGTGTTCGTGATGCTGGGGCTCGGCGCGGTGGTGCTTGTGGTGTCGCTGCGGTGGCGGGAGCGGCGGGCCTGAGGTCCGGCGCTGCAGGAGCGTGAGCCGTTGATGTGCCATGGCCGGAGTGGAAGACTTGGGCTGCGGTCTCATCCACTTTAAGGAGTTGGAAATGGCTGACGGGACTGGATTGATCAAGCGGTTCTACACAGAGGTGATTGGGGACGGAAATCTCGCCCTCATTGATGAACTGGTCAGTGATGACTTCGTCGATCACGACCCCCTACCCGGACAATCGCCCGCCAAGGACGGCGTCGGGTACTTCGTCAACACGATGCGGGCGGCATTCCCGGATCTTAGGGCCAAGACCACCGAACCGGCGCTGGTAGATGGAAATCTCGAGGCGCAATACGTGGTCCTGACTGGAACGCATCAGGGAGAACTGATGGGCGTCGCGCCCACCGGTCGGAGCGTCGAATTCAGCGGCGTCGACATCATCCGCGTCGACGGCGGCAAAGTCGTCGAGCACTGGGGGGCCACGGACACTATGACCCTCATGCAGCAGATCGGAGCCGTATCGAAGTAACGCGCAGCAATTTTTCGCAGCTAGGGGAAATTCCCCGGCTACGGTTTCTGGGCCGCGATCGAGAAGTCAACTAATGACTTCCTCGGCTGGTTCCACACCGGCCCGCCCCCGGGGATCCACTCGATGAGCCGGAACTCGGCTCTCGCTTGCGTTGCGAGGCCTGGGGAAAGGGGTACGCGACTGAGGGTTCCCGTGCCCTGGTCTCCAAGGGTTTTACCGAGTTCGAAGGGCGGCGGGTCGTCGCTCCGAGCATGGCAGTCAACACAGCCTCGCGACGGGAGATGGAGAAATCCGGGATGCGTCTAGTACGTACGTTCGTCGCTGCGTGGCCAGTGTCCATTCCTGGCGATGAACACGGCGATGTCGAGTACGCGATCTCCCGAACTGAATGGGAGCTAGGCCGGACTGAATCGCCATAACGGAGACTCTGTAGACCTGCGTACCAGCGACGGGCGTTAGGACGCGCCTGGGCAATTCCTTTGCTTGCCCGTGGCGCGGCGGCGTCCTGACCCTTCAGTAGACCGCCGGTCTCACTGCGCGGTGCGCCTGCAGCTACGCGGCCAGTGCCGCTCCGAAGAGGCGTTCGGCCAAACGAAGCAGATGTACGGGTGCATCTGCATCCCAGCCGTTGGTCCCTTTGCCGAGGAAGACGGCGGTCCCCCCGACTGCCGCCTCAAGCGGGACACCCGCTTCCCGGATCAGCACTTCGGCTCGCAGGTTGAGAGGTAACGGAATAGCCTCCGCCTCGTCATTCAGATAAACGAGCCAATCCATGTAACTGATTGCTTTAATATTTCCCTCCACCAGGACCTGTCGAGAGACCAAATCATGGTCGATGTCGTCGATGCGAATAGGGCTACTAAGGCGATGGGGAATAACCAAGGCGGCGCAGGTCGGTCCCATGATTGATCCTTTCCTCAGGGATAAATCCGGACTAGCAATGTGAAATCACTTCATTAAATTACAGCTGAGATGGCATTGGGCCGTGATGAGCCTCTAGTAATTGTCACGCAATGTAAATCCTGAGGCGCGGTCGGGACTGACCCCTTTCCTTGGTGTTCGCGAGTCGCGTTCGCCGGCCACCACCCCGGCAGGTCAGCCGTTAGAGCGAAACGGCCGGCCTGCATGGGCGCTTTCGGAGGCGGACCTCTCCGCCCTCGCATTCCAGCATTACCGGCAACGGCGTCCAGCACTTGGTGACACCATAGCCTTCGCTGGAACGTTTTAACGGTGATTCTTGCGCTGCTTCTGGAAGAGTGACTCGCGACTGTCAGCCTTGGCTCTTTTGTCGGCCCTCTTCTCAAGAAGCGACTTCCCGGGCTTTTTTCCAGTGGTTTTCTTGATGCTTTTTCCTGCCATGGAGTATCGGCCTTTCTTAACTCTGACTACACATCACCATACCCACTTTAAATTTAAATTCCAGTCGGTCTGTTTGCACGCGGTCGTGGATTTCCCTGGAGATGGACTTTTGTTGTCATTGCCGCTCTCTGGCTCTCCGCGGCCGCGCTACCACCGGTGCTGTTGATTGAAGATTCCTTCCTCCGGTACGACGTGGGGCAGTGCTGCCTTCTGACAACAGGTCATGCCCTCCGGCCCTCAGGAGTTCGGGGGCATCGTCGTGCGGTGGGTCAACCAGGTATACACCTGCGTGATCGGGGCAGAGTCGAGCGAGGCGGGGAGCAGGAAGGCCTTGGGCAGGTTCTGCCCGGCCGGGTCGAAGTAAGCATCCGGATTGGTCCCGGGTTCCCTGGGAATCGGTGGCGAAGTGCTGTGCCATGTTCCCGGCCGTGGCTTGAGTTACCGATTCGATCAGCAAACGCAGAGGCGGAAAGAACGTTCACGGCCGACCCGCAGGGTCACTGGCAGTCAGATTCCACCTGGTCGAAGGCGGCGAGCCCGTCGCGCAGGTTGCCCGCGATCTCAGAATGTCCAGGGCAACATTTCATAGACGATCGCGAGCACTCACGAACTAATCGCGTCGCATCCTCCTTAGAGCGACACCAGTCGATCACAGAACGCCGCCAAAGAGGGATCAAATCCAGATCGGGGGCTTCTTCAGATGCGACTATCTAGTACCGCCTGCACCTTCTCGAACGACTCGGTCCATCCGTTGCGGTAAAAGTCCAGCCGTTCCTCCGTCAGGACCGGTCCCTGCGAGAGCATCAGGCGCGTGCCGGTGCCGGTACTCCCGAGAGAGCCAGTACTCCCGAGTGAGAGGTCGACGACGGTCTCCCGGTCGTCCGGCGTCGGTTCCTCCCAGCGGGGGGGGGTGTACACCATGCGCCAAGGGGGATCGATCTTCAGGAACTCGCCTGAGAGGTGGAACGGTTCGCCGTCGGGTGGCGTCATGCGGAAGTGATAGCGGCCGCCTTCGGCGAGGTTCAGTTCGGCTGCCGGGATAGTGAAGCCCTGCGGGCCCCACCATTTCACCAGTTCGGTTGAGTCCGTCAGCATCCTGAAGACTTCTTCCGGGGGAGCAGCGAGGGTGCATTACAGGTTTAGGACCAGCTCGCCTGTTGGCTCGTCGCCCGTTGCCTTAGTCATCGTTCAACTCTGGCATCCTGCGGACGCTCAGGGAAGTGGATGGGGCTGGGAGCCGCCTGCCACGTCGCGAGCGTCGGCAGCTTGCCTTCCGTCATGGCCCGGCTGGACAGCGCTTCGCAGCTCCTCTTCGAAATAGCGACCCTTTAGTCCGATGCCAACACCCCTATTTCCGCAGGCCCATTCGGTCCGTAATGGCCCCATAGACTTCGGGGGCCTCTCGCGCCGGTGATGGGTGGCGCGGCGTTGAAGAGTCCCGGCCGGCTGCCCCGGCTCGGCGCAGGGCGGTCACGGGCTCCGGATAAGGATTCCGGGGACTGAAACCGGGGGAGCATCGCCATCGCTGCGGTCATCTACGCACTGGAGGGGAATCATCATGTTCAAGGATTCAAACATCATCGCTGTCCTCCCCGCGAAGGAATCTCAATGATGTTGTCAACGGTTTTGACGTTGCCCTCTGGTGCCCCGGCCGGTTCCTGGCCGGGGCGCCAGAGGGGATCCAGGTCGACCAGCCAGGATAGGGTTTCCGGTTCTCCCAGTTCGGTGATCCCGGTGATCTCGGCTTTGGGATTCGGTGCCTTCGGCGACCAGTTCAGCATCGATTTTCCGGTCGAAGGCGACCATGCACGCGTGCGACGGCACGCACCAGGCGGAGGCCACTGCGCCGCACATAGCGTGCGACTACTGCCCTCCATCGAAGAAAACCCCTCGATGAGATCTATGTTGAAGCGGGCCACCTTCACTACCACAGCCAGGCCAGTGGGTTTAGACTGGCCACCCATGGGACTCTTGAACCGCTCGTGCTGGTCGGTCCGGGTAGGGGCCTCCGTGTACAAACGGAAGGACGACTGTGGAGTCTGAGGACAACAAAGCGCTCGTGCGGCGCTTCTACGCAGAGATCGACGCCGGGAACATCGATGCGATGGACGATCTGGTCGCTGAGGACTATCTTGACCACAACCCGCCATTTCCCGGACTTCCGGCCGGACGGGAAGGCCTGAAACAGGCCTTCCGCATATTCTGGAAGGCGACGCCAGGGCGGCACGAGATCGAAGACCAGATCGCCGAAGCGGACAAGGTGGTGACGAGGTTAACGGCCTACGGTCGACACGAGGGTGAGCTCCCCGGACCGCTGCCTCCCACAGGTGCCGACCTGCGGGAGACCGGAGTGGCCATCCACCGAGTCGAAAATGGAAAGATCGCCGAGCATTGGTCAGACCGGGACGACCTCGGGCTGATGCGGCAGCTCGGCGTGATCCAGTTACCCGGGGACTGACCCGGCATCCACGTACTGTTCATGGCTGCCGGCACCGCCCGCGTCCTGTCATCGGCCAGCGCGATGATCGTAGCTCATACGGAAGGCGGCCTGGTTCCTGGACAGCGAGGGCAACATCATCAACATCTCGCAGCGCGCGTAGGCCGGAGCCTGGCACCGATCAACGGCGCAAAGCATCGCCGGGGGCAACGAAGCCGAAGGGACCGGCCCCCGTTTTCAAAGCGGGGGCCGGCTTTCGCGTGGTTAGCAGAACGCGGGCGCCTGCAAATCGGTGAATCAGACCTTGGCCGGGTACGCCTTGGGCAGCTTCAGGCCGCGCTCGTCCAGAACGGTGCGCAGGCGGGTGGGGTAATCGGTAATGATGCCGTCCACGCCGAGGTCCATCAGCCGCGTCATGTCCGCCGTGGTGTTGACGGTCCAAGGGATGACGGGCAGGCCGAGCTCGTGGGCTTCCTTGATCATGGTCGGGGTGACGGAGCTGAAGGTGGGGGAGATGACGTCGTAGCCCTGGGCTGCCGCGGCTTTGGGGAGCGAGCCGCCGTAGGTGTCGATGTCGATGCCGCCGAGGTTGGGGCTGGCGCCGGGCTTGCCGACCTCGAGCCAGGCGTCGCCGCTGGACAGGGCGACGAGCGGCAGTTGCGGGGCGATCTTCTTGGTCAGGTTCAGCGAGGACCAGTCGAACGACTGCACGGTGCTGCGCCCGGCCATCCCGGCGGTGTAGATCTCCGTGACCACGGCCTTGGTCAGGGCCACCATGCCCTCGCCGCCGGACTTCCCGTCCTCCACCTTGGTTTCGATGTTGAAGCGGACCTTCTTGGCGCCGGCGTCGCGCGCGAGCTGGAAGACGTCCTTGAGCTCGGCGATCCGGTTGCCCTTCACCACGTCCTGCTCCGGGAACCCCTTGAGCTGCGTGAACCCACAGTCCAGGGTCTTGATCTGCGCAAGCGACAGTTCGGCCACCCGGTCACCGACATAGGGGTACTGGGCGTCGCCGGGAGTCGCCGGCGCGGTGTCGCGGCACTTGTCCGCCTGGATGGTGTCGTCATGCCAGACGATCACGTTGCCGTCGGTGGTCAGGTGGGTGTCCAGCTCCAGCGTGGACACGCCGAGCTTCAGCGAGTTGGCGAACGCGGCCAGCGATTCCTCGGTCCACTCGCCGCGGCCGCCGCGGTGCGCCTGCAGGTCGAAGGAGCCGTTGCTCTCCTTGGTCTTGATTGCCGTTGTTGCCTCTGCGGCCTTTGTTGTGGCGGCGTTCGACGACGGTGAGCCGGCTTCGGGGTTTGAAGCGGCGACGGCGGGGCTGGCCAGCGAGGCGATGAGCGCGGCAGCGGCCACGGCTGTCAGGGGTGTGCGCATGGTGATGGTTCCTCCCGGGTGACGTTACCGGCGTCGTGCCGGCGACCCGACCACCGTAGGGAGGTGAGATGGACTGTTGTGTGCGGGGAGCTGGACCGGGAGTGAACACGAGGAAACCGGGCAGGGTGACGGGTCTGGAGACGCGAAAAACCGTTCGTGTTCCGGACGGATCATGACCCTGCAGGAACTCCGCAGCGGGTCAGGATTCCTTAGGTGCCGCCCAGGACCGCCTGCAATTTCTCGAACGACTCGGTCCATCCGTTGCGGTGCAGTCCGAGGCGTTCGTCCGTCAGGAACGGTCCCTGCGAAAGCACCAGGCGCGTGCCTGTGCCGGTACTCCCGAGTGAGAGGTCGACGACGGTCTCCCGGTCGTCCGGCGTCGGTTCCTCCCAGCGGAAGGTGTACACCAGTCGCCAAGGGGGATCGATCTCCAGGAACTCGCCTGAGAGGTGGAACGGTTCGCCGTCCGGTGGGGTCATCCTGAATCGGTAGCGGCCGCCTTCGGCGAGGTTGAGTTCGGCTGAAGGGATGATGAAGCCGTGCGGACCCCACCACTTCATCAGTTCGGCCGATTCCGTCAGCATTCTGAAGATCTCTTCCGGGGGAGCGGCGAGCGTGCACTCCAGGTTCAGGACCAGGCCGCCAGTTTGCTCGTTCCCAGTTGCCTCATTAACGGACTCCGCATTCATCCTTCAACTCTGGCATTGTGCGGCCACCGGCGGAAGTGCGCTTTGTAGCTCCCTGTTCGAAGAGCGTCCCTTCAGCCCAATGCCAGTCACCCCTGTTTCCGCAAGACCGAATCGGTCCATAATGGCCACATAACTTCGGGGACCCCTCACGCTGGTGATGGGTGGCGCGGCGTTGAAGAGTCCCAGGTGGCTGCCCCCGGCTCGGCGCAGGGGCGGTCACGGGCTCCGGACAGGTATTCCGGGGACTGAAACCGGGGGGAGCATCGCCAGCGCTGCGGTCATCAACGCACTGAAGGGAATCATCATGCTCAAGGATTCAAACATCATCGCTGTCCTCCCCGCGAGGGACATTAACAGGGCGAAGGAGTACTACCGGGACAAGCTGGGAATCGAACCCTCCGAATCCATGGAAGAGGGCAGCGTCATGTACAACTGCGGCCAGGGAACCCGCTTCCTCGTTTACCAGACAGAGAATGCCGGGACCGCGAAGAACACCCAGATAGGCTGGGAAACGGACAATCTCGAACGCGAGATGGAAGAACTGCGGGGCCGCGGCGTCGTCTTTGAAGACTACGATTTTCCCGGCCTGAAGACGGAGAACGGCGTCGCCACCGCATCCTGGGGGAAGGCAGCCTGGTTCCTGGACAGCGAGGGGAACATCTTCAACATCTCCCAGCGCGCGTAGGCCGGAGACTGGCCCCGGTCAACGACGCAAAGCATCGTTGCCGCCGGCCACTAAGCCGGAGAGAACCGGCTCCCGCCACCAAAGCGGGAGCCGGTTTCAGCGTGCCTACCGCCGCTGGACAGGTTGAAGAGCGCTGTCAGAACGGCAGGGTACGCAGTAGCGGCTACCCGCACGCTAGTTCGTGTGCGGTTCCCCCGGCCGCCGGTGCCGGTGGTGCAGCTCGTAGCTGTCGAACACATCGGAAGAGGTGGCTCCGGAATGGCCGAATTTGCCTCGGAGGACCTCCGCCAGTCCGTCCAGCGCCGCGTGGAGCATCCGGCCGGCGAACTGCAGTTCAGGGTTCTCGCTGCGCTGGGCCTGGGATGCCAGCTCCTGGGCGTAGGCCACCGTGGCGGGGAGGGAGCCGCGCTGCTCAATTTCACGGAAGTAGTAGGTTTCGTGGAACGCAAGCAGGTCTATGCTCACCGTAGCCACGTTTCCGGCAATTGCCTCCAAAAGGCCGGCAGCGTGACTGGGATCCATAGCCGATACACCTGCCGGACCTGCAGCCTCCCTGAACAGGTTCAGCTGGTGGGCAAGGGCCCGGCGTCGGTTCAGGGCAGGGAAAGTCTGCAGGATCCAAGTCACCGTTGCAGTCAGCAAGCCGAAACCGGTGACGGCCTCGAGTGCAACCACCAGCCGGAGCAGTGGTTGCGTTGCCACGATATCGCCAAACCCCACGGTGGAAAGAGTGACCAGGGAGATGTAGAGGGCTTCGGCAAAGTCGGCCCGCAGGGGAACCCCGGCTCCGTAAACAAAACCGTCCGTCAGATGAGGCAGGTATAGCAGAGCCCAGCCGATGGCCGCCAAGCCTGCCCAGGCACCAATGACAGCGGCCATCGCCAAGGGTGCCGCGATGAAGGAGCCCCGGCCCCGCAGTTTTCTCGATACAAGCCAGAATCCCCGCATGATCGCCCGGCCCAGGGGACCGGAGCCGTGCGGATATAGCAGCGTACGAAAGACGTCAACGAGCATCAGCAGAACCAGCCCGGCTCCCACAACCGTCCAGAGCGTGTCCTCGAAGTCCATGCCTCATCTTAGAGGCGGCACTCTTTGGGGAGCAGCCAGACGGTCCGGGCAACGGGCCCGCAGGATTGCTCCTGACGGCGGGTTTACCGAGTTGCTCGAAGACCTCCTCGAAGCAGATGGCGAGCACTTTGGGTGCCTAGCGTGCGACCATCAAAGTGCCGCAGCCCGTGGGTGTGCCGGCTGTATCGGTTCTCGCGCGCAGAGTGGGCCGGAACGACGTAGGGGGAGCGTTGTGATGAGGGGATCTCGGCCGAATGAAAGTTCGCTGCCGCGCTGGGCCAGAACCGCCGTCGTCGCCTATTTGTCGGTGGTGGTTACCGTTGTTGTCGCCGCGCTGCTTACCACAGGCTTCGAACTGGCCCTGGATGCCAGGTTCAAGGAAGGCCTGCTGCTCGTCATGGTGGTTCTGACACTGCCCGTTTCGGTTGGCTATTTCATCATCGGCACTTTCGGCTCCGGGGGTGAATTGAGCCTGATTACTGTCCTCTACTATTCGGGATACGTCCTCCTTGCGGTGGTCAACGCGGGTGTCTTCCGAAGGATTGTCCTCAGCACCCGGAAGAGCGCACCGCTGCCGGCCGCCGGCATGCCCGGCGCCTCGCCTCATTACCCGGACCTGAAACTGCGCGGGGTAACCCCGGACGCCAGAAAGCTCTGGTGGACCGTGCCGCTGGCAGTTTTGCTGAGTCTTCCGCAGTGGATGGTGGCGAGTTTGGCCTGGTGCGGGATCAGCGGCTGCAGCGGCGGAGGTTTCGGCGTGGCCACCGGCACCGAATGGGTCGCGGTGATCCTGAGCGTCGTCAACGGGGTCATCATGGCAGTGGCCGTGTTCGCAGTGCGCTGGCTGTATCCCACCAGGAAGCGTGCCCTTATTGCATTGGCGGCCGGGACGCTGTTCGGCCTGGTGGGCGCTGCTGTCACCCACGGGTAGTGACCGGGGTCAGCTCGGCGTGGCGGTGAGGACGATTCGTCTTACAGCACTTGGAGTTAGTGCAATTTTTCCCTTAGCTTCTGCGCTCCGGTGCGAAGTAGCGACGTAATAATTCTTGGACTTCAGTGTCCCGCTGGCGTCCCATCAGAGAATCCTCACCAGTAGTTCCCAGCCAATACTCATGTTTCCCGTCTATGTGGTTTTAGTTCCTCGTGGGGGATTGATCTGTCTGGTATGACACAGGGCTACATCTCAGTGACACCGCATGGCGGAGAAGCCACCAGGGAATCAGCCAAATAAGTAAGACAGGAACTGCCATGACAGAGAATCAAACTATTCCGGACGCCAAGCGTGACGGCAAGGCTCAGGCCGCGGCGGACAGGGCATATCGCAAGGCATCGCGGCCTTGGTTCCAAAAGAAGCGCTTTCTTTTGCCTCTGATCCTTCTCGTGATTATCATCATTACCTCGGTTTCCAACGGGGGAAAGAAAGACCCTTCGGCTGCCGTCTCTCCTTCCACGGACGCTTCGGCCGCAGCGCCCGCAGAAGCCGGCGCCGCAGCGCCCGCAGCAGCGGCTTTCCCGGGCGCCAAGGACAGCGATGTCGTTGGAAAAGCCGGTGCCTCCCTTAAGATCGGCGACGCTACTGTTACGTCAGCCCCAATCGCGAAGGGTGACGCAACATTTGGCAAGACCATTTGCACGGCAGAGACCCTGAGCAACGGGTCGAAGGAAACGATTTCCTTCAATGCGTTCGACTGGAAGCTCCAGGCTCCTTCCGGCACTATTCTGACTACTGGCTTTGTCGGCAGTAAAAACATGCTCAGCTCCGGTGAGATCGCTCCCGGTGGTAAGACCAGCGGTGACGTCTGCTTTGATAACAAGAACGCCGAAGCAGGAAAGTTCGTCGTCCTGTACGAGCCGGTCTTTTCATTCTTCTCCGATCGGGCCGCCTGGACCAATTCCCTCTAAGCGCCATGACTGCAGGGCCCCCGAGTTCACTCGGGGGCCCTTTTTGGGAAAATCCAACTCCCAAACATGAATTCAAGAAATTGCTTGGGACAGAGCCTCAGCCCAGCAGCACCCAGGCCGCGTTGTTCGGCTGCAGCCAGCCGTCCTGTTCGGGCGGGGCAGCGGTAAGCAGTACCGTGCCGGCGGGCAGCTTCACAGGTTCGGTGCCCATTGCGACGGCGACGAGGAAGTGCGCGTTCCGTTCGCAGACGAGCAGCTTCCCGGCCTCGACCCGCCAGGCCCCGCCGTCGTCCGCGGTGAACACCTCGTTCTTCCACAACTGCCGGCGCAGCTCGATGGTAGTCCTGGCAAGGTTCAGGGCGGATTCGGGGTTCTGCTGCTGGAGTTCGACCGCTTGCGTGCCCCAACCCTCGGGCTGCGGAAGCCACGGTTCCGCGGCCGGCTCCGCCAGCGAGAACCCATGGCTCAACGCGTCGTCCGCGGTCCACGGCAGCGGGACGCGGGCTCCGTCGCGGCAGACGCCGCCGCGGGCCCACATCGGATCCACCCGGGACTCCATCGGCACGTCGACCTCGGGCAGCCCGAGTTCCTGGCCCTGGTAGATGTACGGGCGCCGGGCAACCCCAGCAGCGCCACGACGGCGGCCCGGGCCCGGACGCTGCCGAGCTCGCCGCCGCCGAATCGGGTGACGGAGCGGACGATGTCGTGGTTTTCGAGCGCCCACGTGGGGGCGGCGCCATGCAGCTGACGGGCGGCTTCGAGTTCGTTCCCGACGGCGGCCCACGCCTCCGCGTCCCAGCCGAGCTTCACGAACGCGAAGGCGAAGGCTTGCTGCATCTCGTCGGCGCGGGTGTAGCGGGCGGCGCGGGCGGGTTCCAGGTTGACCTCGCCCACCAGCAGCCGGTGCGGCTCATACTTCTCGGCGAGGGTGCGCCAGCGGCGGTAGACGTCGTGAACGTCCTCCTGGTCCGAGACCTGCGGGTTGGACCGCAGCCCGTCCACCACCCCGCCCGTGGAGGGTGAGTCCGGCAGCCCGTCGGCCTTGAACAGSGCATGCGCGACGTCGATCCGGAGCCCGTCCACGCCCTTGTCGAACCAGAAGCGCAGCACGCCGTCGAAGTAATCGCCGACGGCGGGGTTCCGCCAGTTCCAGTCCGGCTGCCCGGCCGAGAAGAGGTGCAGGTACCAGTCCGTGTCCGTCTSCGAMYCSGGRTTGGCGCGGCTCCAGGCCCGGCCGCCGAAGACGCTCTGCCAGTTGTTCGGCGGGWCGTCGGCGTCGGGGCCTTCAACGAAGTGGAACATTTCCCGTTCCGGCGAGCCCGGGCCGGCCGCGAGGGCCGCCTGGAACAGCGGATGCTCCGAGGAGCAGTGGTTGGGGACAACGTCGAGCAGGACGCGCAGGCCCAGCGAGTGCGCCTTGGAAAGCAGCGAGTCGAACTGTTCCATGGTGCCGAACAGCGGGTCCACGCCGCAGTAGTCGGTGACGTCGTAGCCCTGGTCCACCTGCGGGGAGGGCTGGAACGGGGTCATCCAGATGCCCTCGACACCGAGGGAGGCGATGTAGGGCAGCCGGGCGATGAGCCCGGCGAGATCGCCCACGCCGTCGCCGTCGCCGTCGGCGAAGGAGCGCGGGTAGACCTCGTAGATGACGGCGGACTGCCACCAGTCGGGGGCGGGGGACCGCGGCGTTTCAGTCGGCACGGGGGAGTGCTGTAGCGGCAAGGATTCGAAACTCAAGGATGCAACGCTCACCTACTAGTACCCGCCATGAGGCCTTGAAGATCCAGCACTGGAAAGTCAGCGCCATAATGATCAACGGTACGGTGACGATCATGCGGGCGGGCATCTGCTCGCCGGCGGCGCCTGAATGTCCGTGGAACCGGGGGACTTTCCCGGGCGTCATTTTCCGAGCGTGGCGTCCGGTGCCCGCTGTGTGGTGATCGGGTCTGCGTGGCGATGCACGAGTGTCCAAGTGTCGCCCTCGCTGCGATAGATGCTTGTTACCCGCAGATCAAACGGCGATTCTTCGTCTCCTCCTCCGACCTTGGCCTGCCAGTGTTCGATGTCCAGGAAGCAGGCGAGATCGGACGTGATGTGCTTGGTGAGGGTATCAACAGCGGTGACGCGTCCATCTTTGAATCGTGCCGCAGCTGAATCGAGGGCCTCTGAGACCCGCTCCCAGCCCACAGCCGGAGGGCCCCAAGGATTAGCAAGGGACACGTCCCCCAGATGGGAGAAAATGGCTTTGGCGGGTTCCGGATCGCCTTTAGCAAACTGATTTACAGCGTGACGAAACTGGTCTCTGACTTTGTCAAGGTCCATGGTTCTCACCTTCCAATTCGTAGGGCGACCGGGTCTGACGTACCTTGGCGGCTCCGCGCCCGGCCCGCTACCGGCTCCAGAATCTTACAAACGGGTGGGTGGTTGCCGGCTGGGGAGCCTTGCGCCAAACAACCCGCGTATGCGTTCAGTCGGTGTCGAGGGTAGCTTTCAGCAGTCGGTCGAAGCTGGTCGTTCCGTAATCGGGCGGCATTACGGCAATCATCAATTCGGTCGTTGTAACGAGCGGCGGGTGGATTGACGATGGACTCGGCGGTGCCGTTCGGCTTTGTGCTGCATGCTTTCGGCCTGCGACGGCGGATTCGCCTTCCCTGACGACGACCAGCTCAAGGCCCTGCACGCCGTGGACAGGCAACGGAATGCGCTGCTCATGCTCGATGAACCTCCGGAAACTGCGCAGTGACAGTCGGTCGTCCGGATTGCCGGTCAGCTCAAGGATGGTTTCATTGACACTCTGGTTGATGCCGATCAGGAATTTCTTCTCGCTAGACGATTTCGCCACGACGATGAGAGTTGTCAACGCGACTGCAAAGCCGACGATGAAGAGTGCCGCGGCTCCGGGGTCCCGAAGGCCGGCAAAGAAGATCATCAGCACGAGGCAAACGACGAACCCGACGAATCCGAGCCCCAGACACAAATAAGAGGCATCCATACCCGGCCGACCGCTCCATTGCTGAGAGGTGAAAGTCACGAGCAGCCTTTGCTCGGGTTTGGGGAGAGAGTTGCTCATTTTCCCTTCACTTCCAGGAGTGCCTCGGCGAAGGCGATTGCCTCACGGGCCCTCTTGAGATCGTCGAGGATGCCAGCGTCGGATAGGCCCCCAACCGGGCCTTCCGGTGTGCCCGCCAATTTCGCAACAGCCCTGCTTAAATTATCCCGCTCCAGCGCAAGCATTCTGGAGGACTCCAGTTTGGCCTTGCTCTTCTCAAGCTCCACAAGCGATTTTGTGAGTTCGTCGGACCGTTTTCGGAGCAGCTCCACCCGCTGCCCGATCCGTTCGGTGCGGTTGCGGAACATCGGTTCCATCCTGAGTGCGACCTCCAGGAGTTCCCTGACGGACTCGGCTTCCGGCCCCTGGGAGTGCTCCGCCAGTAGCTTGCTGGTCTTGGCCCGCCGCTGCTCCCACGACTCCATGCCGGCGAGGTTCTGATCCCTGAGCAGGGTGAGGATCGCGAGTGACTTGCTCAGTGACTGACGCCTGTTACTTAGATTCTTGGTGGCGGTTTCAAGCCGGGCGATGAACTGGGCGTAATTGTCGGTGACCTGTGCCGGTTCTCCCATGGATCCCTCAGAACTTGTATCAGACGGGGCGGCCCCGCTGCTTAAATTCTGGCGCACCCCACTGAGATTGTCTGCCCTCGGGAGTTAGTCGTTCCCGCTTAAAAGCCCGACGGCGGCGGGCACCCATGCCTCGGCCCGGGACAGTGCGGTTTTCAAGTCCCGTCCGCCGGCCTCCTCCATCAGGTCAGCGTCGCCGACAGACTCCTCGCCCGGGCCAGACCCACGTAGAGCTGTTCAGCAGCGCGGCCCAGGTCCTTGAAGCCGTTCACGCGCAGGACCACCACGGAGCGTTCCAGACCTTTGAATCCCAGGACGTGGCCGTAGAATTCGCCGTCGTTGGCGTGGAACTCGCGCCAGTATTCGGCAGTGGGCAGGGAGTCCCGGTACGTCGCGGCGTTGACGGTGGCGGGGATCATCGTACCCGTGGGGATCGCGTCCGCGGACAGCGGCAGGATCCACTTGTTGGCGGCGAACTCGGAGGTCCAGACGACGTCCAGGTTCAGCACGCTGAAGGTGTCCGACTTGATCTGGGCGTTCTGGTGGGCCGCGTTCCATTCCTCGATGCTCTTGTTCGCGGCGCCGGAGGCGTCGCGGTTGGAGACGTAGTTGATGGGGCCCTTGCCCTCGAAGGACGCGGTCTTCGCGGTGCTCTTGGCGTCCGTGGCGGTTCCGCCGCAGCCGGTGAGGGCGACGGCGGCGGCGGTCAGGGATGCGGTGGTGGCGAGAAGAGTCTGCCAGGTGCGGCGGCGCTGCCTCATGTGTTGCTCCTTGTTTATTGGGGTGGTGCGGGTGGTTTGGTGCATGCGGAATCGCGGCGATAGTTGCCTGATGGCACGGGGGAGTGCCGGCGGTCGCCGGGGGTGGTGGTGTTTGGGGTCTTGGCTAGCTCAGTGGGGCTTGGGTGCCGACTTGTTCGCCGGGCGGCGCCGGGGTCCGCGGTGTTGGACTGGGAGGCGCGGTGGAGCCGCGCTCGATCAGCCGGTGCGGCATGATCTTCGGCCCCAGGTCGCGGGAGCGGAGCAGCTTTTTCACGGCCATCCGTCCCATGTCCTCGAGCGGCTGGGCCATGGTGCTCAGCGGCGGGTTCACGTGCAGG
>NZ_JBFUAU010000029.1:0-30643 GCF_056406115.1 Arthrobacter sp. P1_D4
TGTCGGACCCGCAGCCCCGGCCGCTGCCGGGCCAGCCGGACTGGTCGCAGCCGTCGAACTGGCCGCCGAACCGCTCGCCGTCGCCGCGCCAGGCACCGGCGTCGAATCGGCAGGGGTGCCAGAAGAAATGCCGGCAGAAGTGCCGGTGCTGGTGCCTGCAGCGGATGAGGAATCTGCGCCCGGGCGGCTCTTGTTGCGGTTCAGCAGCCGCCAGACCACAGCGACCACCACGATGATGACAACGAGCCAGACGATCCAGTCCATAGCAGAGCCTTTCAGTCCGTATTCAGCCCATGAGGCATGGTTGCCGATGCTTGACGTTACGTCCGGGCAAAGCCGGCTGTCCACCCTCCCGGCGGCCAAATGCCGGGCATTTCCGGAGCGGATCCCCGGCCCGGTGAGCAACCCGGAACCGGAATCAAACCCGGCCCGGAGTGTAGCCTCACCTCATGGATTTCAAGCGACTTCAGATACTGCGTGAACTCGCCGGCCGCGGGTCCGTAGGCGCCACGGCCGAGGCCATGAAGGTCACGCCATCGGCAGTGTCGCAGCAGCTGAAGACCCTGCAGGAGGAACTGGGCGTCGTCCTGGTGGAGAAATCCGGCAGGGGAGTGCGCCTTACCGAGGCAGGGCTGGCCATGGCCGGCGCCGCCACCGACGTGTCGACGGCCATGGCCCGGGCGGAAGCAACCATCGACACGTACCGGCGCGGCTGGCAGACACGGGTGGTGGCAGCCTTCTTTCCCAGCGCCGCGGAGATGTTCCTGCCGGGCATGCTGCACCGGGTCAAAGCCGTCGAGGGGCTCCGGTTCGAGGCGCACTTCGAGGACCCGGGCGTTGCCGGGTTCGCCGGGCTGACCGCGGACTACGACATCGTCCTGGCGCACAGCGTCGACGGTCCGGAAGTCTTCGGCGGCCAGGGCCTGACGGTGGTGCCGCTGCTGCACGAACCCCTGGACGTGGGGGGGGGGGGGGGGGGGGGGGGGGGGGGGGAGGTGCGGGCCGACTCGCAGGCGGTCCGGGCCCAGCAGTTCCCGGATCTGCGGGTCCTGGAAGCCCTGGTCAGCGCCGGGCACGGGCTGAGCCTGCTGCCGCGGTACACGGCGGTCGGCAACCAGGGCCGGGGGTTCGTCCTGCGACCGCTCGAGGGCGTGAAGGCCAGCCGGAGCATCGTGGCGCTGGCCCGTCCGGACGTCGCGGCCCGGACCACCATCCAGCAGGTCCTGGCGATGCTCAAGGCCGAGGCCCAAGGTGTCGCCGAGGCCCCGGAACTGCGTGACGCGGCTCACCGGGCCTAGGTCAAAGGGGGCCCCGGTTTCATGATGTGAGACGAGAGTCCACTATTTGATCGAAATATTCCCGGTTTTCCGCTTAACGCTCCGTTCTTGGGTCGTTGGCGCCTGTGGCAGAGCCCTAGACTTTGAGCCATGAGTCAGGACACCCAAACAGCAGCAGACACCAAGCCGGACATCAAGCCCCGCAGCCGGGTCGTTACCGATGGAATCCACGCCGCCCCCGCGCGCGGCATGTTCCGGGCGGTCGGCATGGGCGACGACGACTTCGCCAAGCCGCAGATCGGCGTGGCGAGCTCGTGGAACGAGATCACCCCCTGCAACCTTTCGTTGAACCGGCTCGCCCAGGGCGCCAAGGAAGGCGTCCACGCCGGCGGCGGGTTCCCCATGCAGTTCGGCACCATCTCCGTCTCGGACGGCATCTCCATGGGCCACGAGGGCATGCACTTCTCCCTGGTGTCCCGCGAAGTCATCGCCGACTCCGTCGAGACGGTCATGCAGGCCGAGCGGATCGACGGCTCTGTGCTCCTGGCCGGCTGCGACAAGTCGCTGCCGGGCATGCTGATGGCCGCTGCCCGCCTGGACCTGGCCGCCGTGTTCCTCTACGCCGGCTCCATCATGCCCGGCTGGGTCAAGCTCGAGGACGGCTCCGAAAAGGAAGTCACCCTCATCGACGCGTTTGAGGCCGTCGGTGCGTGCGCCGCCGGCAAGATGAGCCGCGAGGACCTGGACCGCATCGAAAAGGCAATCTGCCCGGGTGAGGGCGCCTGCGGCGGCATGTATACCGCCAACACCATGGCCTGCATCGGCGAGGCCCTGGGCATGTCCCTGCCCGGCTCCGCCGCACCGCCCTCCGCGGACCGCCGCCGCGACGCCTTTGCGCACAAGTCCGGCGAAGCCGTGGTCAACCTCCTGCGCCTGGGCATCACTGCCCGCGACATCATGACGCGCAAGGCGTTCGAGAACGCGATCGCCGTCACGATGGCCTTCGGCGGTTCCACCAACGCCGTGCTGCACCTGCTCGCGATCGCCCGCGAAGCCGAGGTGGAGCTGACGCTGGAGGACTTCAACCGGATTGGCGACAAGATCCCGCACCTGGGCGACCTCAAGCCCTTCGGCCGCTACGTGATGACCGACGTCGACAAGATCGGCGGCGTGCCGGTGATCATGAAGGCACTGCTCGACGCCGGCCTGCTGCACGGTGACTGCCTCACCGTCACCGGCAAGACCGTGGCCGAGAACCTCGCCGCGATCAACCCGCCGGACCTGGACGGCAAGATCCTGCGCGCACTGGACAACCCGATCCACAAGACCGGCGGCATCACCATCCTGCACGGCTCGATGGCCCCGGAAGGCGCCGTCGTCAAGAGCGCCGGTTTCGACGCCGACGTCTTCGAGGGCACGGCCCGCGTGTTCGAACGCGAACAGGGCGCGCTCGATGCCCTGGACAAGGGTGAAATCCACAAGGGCGACGTCGTTGTGATCCGCTACGAAGGCCCCAAGGGCGGCCCCGGCATGCGCGAGATGCTCGCCATCACCGGCGCCATCAAGGGCGCGGGCCTGGGCAAGGACGTCCTGCTGCTGACCGACGGACGGTTCTCCGGCGGAACCACCGGCCTGTGCATCGGCCACGTCGCGCCGGAAGCCGTCGACGGCGGCCCCATCGCGTTCGTCAAGGACGGCGACCAGATCCGCGTGGACATCGCGGCGCGCACCTTCGACCTCCTGGTCGACGGCGCCGAGCTCGAGGCCCGCAAGGTCGGCTGGGAGCCGCTCCCGGCCAAGTTCACGAAGGGCGTGCTCGCCAAGTACGCCAAGCTCGTCCACAGCGCCTCCACGGGCGCATACTGCGGGTAGTGCCTTCCCTGGGTGGGGGGGGGGGGGAGCCACTGAATTTGAGTGCACTGCAGTCGAGAGCGCTGCAGGTGTTTCCGTCGTACTTACCAAGCGCGTGGCTCAATAGCCTTCACTGGTAACGAACCGTCACGCGCAACCCCTCGAAGAGCCCGCCGGCTGAGGGGTTTTTTTATTTCCCGCAGCACCAGCCGCACCACCAGAACAAAAACAGTAGTTCCACGATCACCGAAGATCCACAAAGGAAGAGTCCGATGAGCAAAGGATCGCCGATCAGCCCCTCGCTGATGGCCACCAAGTCCACTGGAGCCCACAAGGCTCCGGAACGCGTCGAACGTCCGGCTGACGCCGGCGTCGACTCTGCTGCCGTCTCTCCTGTCCTCGGACCGAACAACGTCGTACCCCCGACGGTCATGACCGGTTCGCAAGCAATTGTCCGCTCGCTCGAAGAACTCGGCGTCCAGGACATTTTCGGTTTGCCCGGTGGCGCGATCCTGCCCACCTACGACCCCTTGATGGCTTCCAAAATGAACCACGTTTTGGTCCGTCACGAACAGGGAGCCGGCCACGCCGCGCAAGGCTACGCCATGGTTACCGGACGGGTTGGCGTCTGCATCGCCACCTCGGGCCCGGGTGCCACCAACCTCGTTACCGCCATCATGGACGCCCACATGGACTCCGTGCCGATAGTGGCCATTACCGGCCAGGTCTCCAGCGGGGTGATCGGCACCGACGCATTCCAGGAAGCGGACATCGTCGGGATCACCATGCCGATCACGAAGCACTCCTTCCTGGTCACGGACCCCAACGACATCCCGCATGTGATGGCCGAGGCCTTCCACCTGGCGTCCACCGGACGCCCGGGCCCGGTCCTCGTGGATGTCGCCAAGGACGCCCAGCAGGGCCAGATGACGTTCTCCTGGCCGCCCAAGATCGATCTCCCGGGATACCGGCCGGTGGTGCGCGGCCACAGCAAGCAGGTCCGCGAAGCCGCCCGGCTCATTTCCGGTGCCAGCAAGCCCGTGCTCTACGTCGGCGGGGGAGTGGTCAAGGCCCACGCCTCGGCCGAGCTGCGTGAACTGGCCGAGCTGACCGGCGCCCCCGTGGTGACCACCCTGATGGCGCGGGGCGTGTTCCCGGACTCCCACCCGCAGCACGTGGGCATGCCGGGCATGCACGGCACGGTTTCCGCCGTGACAGCCCTGCAGCAGTCGGACCTGCTGATCACCCTGGGCGCCCGGTTCGATGACCGCGTGACCGGCATCCTGAAGTCCTTCGCCCCGAACGCCAAGGTCATCCACGCCGACATCGATCCGGCGGAAATCTCCAAGAACCGCACGGCCGACGTCCCGATTGTCGGCTCGGTCAAGGAGATCATCCCGGAGCTGACCGAGGCCCTGCGCCTGCAGTTCGAAGCCTTCGGCACCCCGGACCTGACCACCTGGTGGGCCTTCCTTAACAACCTCAAGGAAACCTACCCGCTCGGCTGGACCGAACCCGAGGACGGCCTCAGCGCCCCGCAGCGCGTCATCGAACGCATCGGCGCCCTGACCGGTCCCGAGGGCGTCTATGTTGCCGGCGTCGGACAGCACCAGATGTGGGCCTCGCAGTTCATCAAGTACGAACGCCCGCACGCCTGGCTCAACTCCGGCGGCGCCGGCACCATGGGCTACGCCGTGCCGGCGGCCATGGGCGCCAAGGTGGGCGAACCGGACCGCGTGGTCTGGGCGATCGACGGCGACGGCTGCTTCCAGATGACCAACCAGGAACTGGCCACCTGCGCGATCAACAAGATCCCCATCAAGGTCGCCATCATCAACAACTCCTCCCTGGGCATGGTCCGGCAGTGGCAGACCCTCTTCTACGAGGGCCGCTACTCCAACACCGACCTCAACACCGGCCACGACACAGTCCGCATCCCGGACTTCGTCAAGCTGGCGGACGCCTACGGCTGCGCTGCCTTCCGGTGCGAACGCGACGAGGACATCGACGCGACCATCCAGAAGGCGCTGGAGATCAACGACCGCCCGGTGGTCATCGACTTCGTCGTGAGCCCCAACTCGATGGTGTGGCCGATGGTCCCCGCGGGGGTCAGCAACGACCAGATCCAGGTTGCCCGCAACATGACCCCGGAATGGGAAGAGGAGGACTGAACATGACCCGCCACACATTGTCCGTTCTGGTCGAAGACAAGCCCGGTGTGCTGACCCGCGTCGCCAGCCTCTTCGCCCGCCGGGCCTTCAACATCAATTCCCTGGCCGTCGGCCCCACCGAGGTCCCGGGCATGTCCCGGATGACCGTGGTGGTCGACGCCGATGGCGAGCTGATCGAACAGGTCACGAAGCAGCTGAACAAGCTGGTCAACGTGATCAAGATCGTCGAGCTCACCTCCGAATCTTCCGTACAGCGTGACCACATCCTGGTCAAGGTACGTGCGGATGCCGCAACACGCCTGCAGGTCACCCAGGCTGCAGACCTGTTCCGCGCTTCAGTGGTCGACGTCTCCACAGAGTCGGTGGTCATTGAGGCAACGGGCCACCCCGAGAAACTCACAGCACTCTTGTCAGTGCTTGAGCCATTCGGCATCCGCGAAATCGTGCAGTCCGGCACCTTGGCCGTTGGGCGGGGATCCCGCTCCATGAGTGACAGGGCCCTCCGCAGCGCGTAACACCGCCGGAGCCGCCCCGTTGTACCGCAGCACCACAGACAATATCTACGAAGAATCCACTCAAAAGGAGACACCCCAGTGACTGAAATGTTTTACGACGACGACGCCGACCTGTCGATCATCCAGGGCCGCACCGTCGCCGTCATCGGTTACGGCTCCCAGGGCCACGCCCACGCCCTCAGCCTCCGCGATTCCGGCGTTGACGTCCGCGTCGGCCTGAAGGAAGGCTCGAAGTCCCGCGCCAAGGCCGAGGCCGAGGGCCTGCGGGTCCTGAACGTTGCCGACGCCGTCGCCGAGGCCGACCTCATCATGGTCCTGACCCCGGACCAGGTCCAGCGCCACGTCTACGCCGAGGACATCGCCCCGAACCTGCAGCCGGGCGACGCCCTGTTCTTCGGCCACGGCTTCAACATCCGCTACGGCTACATCCAGCCCCCGGCCGACGTCGACGTCGCCCTCGTCGCCCCCAAGGGCCCGGGCCACATCGTGCGCCGCGAGTTCGAAGCCGGCCGCGGCGTGCCGGACCTGATCGCCGTCGAGCAGAACCCGTCCGGCAAGGCCAAGGAACTGGCCCTCTCCTACGCCAAGGCGATCGGCGGCACCCGTGCGGGCGTCATCGAGACCACCTTCACCGAAGAGACCGAAACCGACCTCTTCGGCGAGCAGGCTGTCCTCTGCGGCGGCGCCTCGCAGCTGATCCAGTACGGCTTCGAAACCCTCACCGAGGCCGGCTACAAGCCCGAGGTCGCCTACTTCGAGGTGCTGCACGAGCTCAAGCTGATCGTCGACCTCATGGTCGAGGGCGGCATCGCCAAGCAGCGCTGGAGCGTCTCGGACACCGCGGAATACGGCGACTACGTCTCCGGCCCCCGCGTCATCACCCCGCAGGTGAAGGAAAACATGAAGGCTGTCCTCGCGGACATCCAGGACGGCACCTTCGCCAAGCGCTTCATCGACGACCAGGACGCCGGCGCGCCGGAGTTCAAGGCGCTGCGCAAGAAGGGTGAAGACCACCCGATCGAGGCCACCGGCCGCGAACTGCGCAAGCTGTTCTCCTGGATCAAGAACGAAGACGACTACACCGAAGGGTCAGTCGCCCGCTAGGCATTGCCCGGCAGGGGAGCCGGACACCACATCCTGGGGTCCGGCTTCCCTGCTGTCCAGCACCACCCGATTCACCAAAATCCCCACCAGATACATAAGAGAGCTAAAGAGGTCACCGGTGACAAGCACCAAACCTGTCGTACTCCTCGCTGAGGAACTTTCGCCCGCCACAGTCGAGGCCCTCGGCCCGGACTTTGAAATCCGCCAGACTGACGGCTCCGACCGTTCCCAGCTGCTCTCCGCGATCGCCGACGTCGACGCGATCCTGGTCCGCTCCGCCACCCAGCTGGACGCCGAGGCCATCGCCGCCGCCAAGAACCTCAAGGTCATCGCCCGCGCCGGCGTCGGCCTGGACAACGTGGACATCAAGGCGGCCACCCAGGCCGGCGTCATGGTGGTCAACGCGCCGACCTCCAACATCGTCTCCGCCGCCGAACTGACCGTCGGGCACATCCTGAGCCTCGCCCGCCACATCCCGCAGGCCAGCTCCGCCCTCAAGGACGGGGAGTGGAAGCGCTCCAAGTACACCGGCATCGAGCTCTTCGAGAAGAAGATCGGCATCATCGGCCTGGGCCGGATCGGCGCCCTGGTCGCGGCCCGCCTGAAGGGCTTCGACACCAAGATCCTCGCGTACGACCCCTACATCACCTCCGCCCGGGCCGCCCAGCTCGGCGTGCAGCTGGTGACGCTCGACGAGCTCCTGGCCCAGTCGGACTTCATCACCATCCACATGCCCAAGACCCCGGAAACCGTCGGCATGCTCGGCGCCGAGGCGTTCAAGAAGATGAAGAGCACGGCGTACGTCGTCAACGTCGCCCGCGGCGGCCTGGTGGACGAGGAAGCCCTCTACACCGCGCTGCAGGCCGGTGACATCGCCGGCGCCGGCGTCGACGTCTTCTCCAAGGAACCCAGCACCGACCTGCCGTTCTTCAAACTCGACAACGTCGTGGTGACCCCGCACCTGGGCGCCTCCACCGACGAGGCCCAGGAGAAGGCCGGCGTCTCCGTCGCCAAGTCCGTCCGCCTGGCTCTGGCCGGCGAACTGGTCCCCGACGCCGTCAACGTCGCCGGCGGTGTCATCGCCCCGGACGTCCGCCCCGGCATCCCGCTGATGGAAAAGCTGGGCCGCATCTTCACCGCGCTGACCCATGCCTCCCTCACCCAGTTCGACGTCGAGGTGGCCGGCGAGATCTCCTCGCTCGATGTCAAGGTCCTGGAACTCGCGGCGCTCAAGGGCATCTTCGCCGACGTCGTGACCGAGCAGGTCTCCTACGTCAACGCACCCGTCATCGCCGAGCAGCGCGGCATAAACGTCCGCCTCATCACGACGCCGGACACCGAGTCGTACCGCAACGTCCTGACCCTGCGCGGCGCCCTCAGCGACGGCAGCCAGATCTCCGTCGCCGGAACCCTGACGGGCCCGAAGCAGATCCAGAAACTGGTCGGCGTCAACGGCTACGAGGTGGAAATCCCGATCAGCGAACACCTCGTGGTGGTTGCCTACTCGGACCGCCCCGGCGTGATCGGCACGATCGGCCACATCCTGGGCATGAACAACATCAACATCGCCGGCATGCAGGTGGCACGCCAGACGGAAGGCGGCCAGGTGCTTGCCCTGCTGACCATCGACAGCTCCGTGCCCCAGCAGGTCCTTGACGCGATCAAGGCCGGGATCGGCGCTGACATGGTCCGCGAGGTTGACCTCGAGGACTGAAATCCTCCCCGCGTGGCCCCSGCGGCGGCATGACCGCCGCCGGCGGCCACGAGAGGCCGGCCGGTCTGCGTACAATGGCTAGGACCGAATTTCGGGTCTTGGCCGGCAGACCGGCCTTTACTTTTGCACGCCCGGCACGGGGCGCCTTCACTTCCTCAGGAAATGAACTGCGGCGTGCGCACGCAATCCAGCTTTCAGGAGCCCAATGAACGCCGTCCAGAGGTTCATCAGAAGCAGAGTGCTTTTGCTGACCGCGTCCATTTTGATCGTGGCCATGTGCCTGTCCGTGCTCGTCCAGGGTCAGTCCCAGGCGGCGCTGAGCAGGACCGTGGACCAAAACTCCCGGGGGCTCTATGACGTCCTGGTGCAGGCCAAGGCGAAGGATAACGGCGGCCTGATGCAGCCCGACATCGCCACCGGCCAGGGCGGCATCAGCTTCGAGCAGCTGGATTCGATCCGCAAGCTCACCGGCACCTCTGTGGCCGCACCCATCAGCCTGGTCTCGCGCGTGACGCAGAACCTGGAGTCGCCGCGGCTGGACGCCACCGACTACCTGGGCTTCAACGCGGGCCTCGCGGGCACCTCCGGCGACCCGACCGCCACGGATCCGAGCAAGTGGCCGGCCGCGGAATCGGTACTGAGCGACACGCCGAAGAAATACCGCCTCACGGCCAGTGCCGTCAGCTCCGACGGCCACTCCGACCAGACCCTGTTCAAGACCACGGCCGAGGGCTCCCTCGGCAAGGCGAAGCTGGTCGAGGAACAGGTTGAGGGCGGCAAGAACGTCCGCATCCAGGGCCCGGACGGCGAGACCGGCATCAAGTTCCCCACCCCGGCCGGCGGCTCCGAGCACAACCTCTTCAACCTCTCCGTTTCCCTGCCGATGGCTCCGCAGGTGACCGAGTCCGTCGTCGCCGTCGACCCCGTCTCCGAACGCGCGCTGCTCGGCACGGCCGGTGACTTCCTGTCCCCGCTGGAGAAAGCCCCGCCCGCGGACGCACGCAACGCCGGCGCGATCGGCCGGCACTTCGAGAGCCTCTTCACCAACGGCATCAGCATGGATGAACTAAAGGAAGGCCCAGACTTCCTCGGCGTCAAGCTCAAGTACTGGGCACCGCTGATGACCCAGTACCAGCAGGCCAAGCGCGACGGCCAGCTCACCGACGATTCGCAGGCCATCCCGCTGATCGTGCGCTCGGGCACCGCCCTGGACCTGAAGTACTCGGTCAAAATCGAGGAAATCGACGACTCCGGCAACGTCACCAAGGACGTCGGCACCGTGACCCGCTCGCTGGACAAGGACTACCTGCCGTTCGTTTCCAAGTCCCCGTTCGCCCTCGCCTGGCCCGGGTCCAAAGATCTCTCCCAGCTCATGGGTGACACCGGATCCTTCAGCCAGGGCCTCTACAACCCGGCCACCTGGACCACCAACTTCGCCGCCGCCCCGGCGTATAAGGACGGCGAAACAGCCGCCAACGGCGCCGTTGACAAGAGCGCCACGCCCGGTGACTGGGTCACCGTGAACCGGCTGCCGGACAAGGCCGCCAACGGCGAAGCCGTCGACCAGACCCAGCGCGAGCCGGTAGACGAGCGCTCCTACCGCCAGAACCTCGAAACCGGCAAGAAGCTGGCCACGCCGCTGGCCATGGTCTACGGCACCTTCGACGCCGCGAACGTCAAGGAAGCTGCCGGCGACGTCAACCGGCTGCCCCTGGGCGGCTATGACCCCGCGCCGTTCACCCTGACTAAAGACGCGTCGGGCAAGGACGTCAACACCGAACTCAAGCCCTCGCTGAGCGCCACGGGGCTGGTCAGCCAGTCCGCCGGAGCCATCACGGACTATTACGGCCTCGCCGCCGCCCGCGGCTACGATGCGAACGCCAACGTGATCGACGCCGTCCGGGTCCGCGCCAAGGTTCCGGGCAGCTGGAAGCAGGCGCAGCCCGAGGTGGAGAAGCTCGCCAACGAGATCCGCGACATGGGCCTGCAGGCCACCGTGGTGGCCGGTTCGGCCCGCGAAGACGCCAGCATCGCCGTTCCCGGCTACTCCAAGGACGACGCCGGCAAGGAATCGCCGCTGGGCACCGTGCAGCAGTCGTGGGTCCGCCAGGACGCCGCGGACGCCGTGTCCGGCTCGCTGACCGCCACGAACCTGACCCTGCTGTTCCTGACCCTCTGCGGTGCTGCCCTCCTGACCGGAGCCTCCACCGTCAGCTACATCCGCAAACGGCGCAGCGAGGCCGGTACTTTGCGCGCCATGGGCTGGACCCAGCGCAAGATCCGTTCCTGGGTGCTGGCCGAATTCGGCGTCGGCGCCGCGCTGCTTGCCGTCGTCGGTGTCGTCCTGAGCCTGATCAGCTGGAGCACCGCCACCGCGGTGGTCTCGGCGTCGGTCCTGGTGCTGTACGCCGGTGCCGCGTTCGTCGCGGCGCAGCAGCTGCGCCACCGCGACGTCGTGGACCAGGAGCCGCAACACGATGAACGGCTCATGGCGGTCGATTCCCCGCTGACCTTCGCCAACCGGCAGCTGAGCACCAACAAGTTCAACACCATCTCCCTGGCTGTTGCCGTCGGTGTCTTCGCCGCGGCCGTCGGCGGACTCGTCGCCCTGCTGATCGATATTCCGCGGGCCGCCGGCGCCAGCGCCCTCAGCGGGCTGGCCGCGGCGAGCATCGCCCTGCCCAGCATCATCTTGGGCGTGTCCGGTGTTGCCGTCGGGCTGCTGCTGACCATGGTCACCGGCCGCTTCGAGCTGCAGGCCAAGCGCCAGTACCTCGGCACGCTGCGGGCCATGGGCTGGAACCCGGACATGCTGGGCCAGGTCCGCTTCTTTGAAAACGCCATGGTGGGAACCGTCGCGCTGCCGCTGGGTGTTGTGGGCGCCCTCGGCATCGGCCTCCTCCTGGCCCCTTATGCCGCGCTGTGGGCCGCAATTGCCGGTCTCGTAGCTGTACTTTGCTGGATTCCGATTGCAACGAAAGTGGTCCAATGACTAACGAGCTGAACCTTGACCGGGAGGCACACGACCGGATGACCGCCAGCACCCGTCGCGGTGCGCACAAGACCCGCGCCAACACGATCGTGAAGGCCACGGACCACGCCACCCCGCTGGAACTGAGCAACATCACCATCCATTACGGCGGCGGCAAGGGCGGTGCCGAGGCCGTCAACGTCGTGGACGACTTCAACATGACGCTGCATGCCGGCGAAATGCACTGCGTCGCGGGCCGCTCCGGCTCGGGCAAGACCAGCATCCTGACCGTCGGCGCGGGACTGACCCTGCCGACGTCGGGCCGGGTGTTCTGGGAAGGTGACTCGCTCGAGACCATGGGCGACGACGAGATCGCCGACCGCCGCCGGGCCCTGATCGGCTACGTCGACCAGGGCGGTGCCCTGATCGACGGGATGAGCGCGCTCGAGAACGTCCTGCTGCCGGCCGTGCCGGACGGCGAGGTCCAGAAGCGCCGCGACATGGCGAAGGACCTCCTGGACCTCGTGGGCCTGGGCCGGCGCATGCGCCACCGCCCGGCGCAGCTTTCCGGCGGTGAACGCCAGCGCGTCGCAATCGCCCGGGCGCTCATTCTCGGCACCCGCGTCCTGGTGGTCGACGAGCCCACGGCCAGCCTGGACCGTGCCGCGGCCAACCGCATCATCAGCATCCTCAAGGACACCACCTCGGACGGCATTGCCGTGCTGGTGGCTTCACATGACCACGAACTGGTCCGCCAGAGCGATACCCTCACAGAACTGATCTAGATTTAGACCGTGACTTCAACTGACCAGACCCCGTTCTACATCACCACGGCCATCACGTACCCCAACGGGGTGCCGCACATCGGCCATGCGTACGAGTACATCGCCACCGATGCGATGGCCCGGTTCAAGCGCCTGGACGGGTACGACGTCTTCTTCCTGACCGGCACTGACGAGCACGGCATGAAGATCGCCCAGACCGCCGAGAAGGAAGGGCTGGCGCCCAAGGAACTGGTGGACCGGAACGCCGAAATCTACAAGGCGGCGCACGCGGCCCTCGGGGTCTCGTACGACCGTTTCATCCGCACCACGGACGCCGACCACTACGCGGCGTCGCAGGCCATCTGGAAGAAGATGGAAGCCAACGGGGACATCTACCTGTCCAAGTACGAAGGCTGGTACTCGGTCCGCGACGAGGCGTTCTACGTCGAGGACGAGACCGTGGTCAAGGACGACGGGATCCGCTACTCGCGCGAATCCGACACCGAGGTCACCTGGACGGCCGAGGAGAGCTACTTCTTCCGGCTCTCCGCCTATCAGGACAAACTGCTGGCGCTCTACCAGGCCCACCCGGAATTCGGCGCCCCGCAGTCCCGCTTCAACGAGGTCATCAGCTTCGTCCGGCGCGGTCTGGAGGATCTCTCCATCAGCCGCACCACGTTCGACTGGGGCGTTCCCGTGCCCGGCAACGACAAGCACGTCATGTACGTGTGGGTCGATGCGCTGACCAACTACCTCACCGGGGTCGGCTACCCGGACGTCGACTCGGACTCCTTTAAGAAGTTCTGGCCGGCCGACGTGCACGTGATCGGCAAGGACATCTCCCGCTTCCACGCCATCTACTGGCCGGCGTTCCTCATGAGCGCCGGACTGGAGCTGCCGAAGCGGATCATCATCCACGGCTTCCTGCAGAACAACGGCGTCAAGATGTCCAAGTCGCTGGGCAACGTGGTGGCCCCCTCGGACTTCGTGGCCCAGTACGGCCTGGACCAGGTCCGCTACTTCTTCCTGCGCGAGGTCCCCTTCGGCGCGGACGGCAACTACAACCACGAGGCAATCGTGGGCCGGATGAATTCCGACCTCGCCAACAACTTCGGCAACCTGGCCCAGCGGTCGCTGTCCATGGTGGCCAAGAACTGCGAGGGCCGCGTGCCCGCGCCCGGCGCATTTTCCGCCGAGGACACCGCGATTCTGGCCCAGGCCAACGGACTGCTGGACGCCGCCCGGGCCGCGTTCGAGAAGCAGGAGTTCAGCCGCGCACTGGAGGCCATCTGGGCTGTCCTGGGGGACACCAACGCCTACTTCGCCGAGCAGGCCCCGTGGGTGCTGCGCAAGACCGACGTCGAACGCATGAACACGGTGCTCTACGTGACGCTCGAGGTGCTGCGGATCGTCGCGATCCTGGCCCAGCCGGTCATGCCGGTGGCGACGGCGGCGATCCTGCACACGCTCGGCCAGCCCGAGGGCGGGGCGCGCCAGTTCTCGGCCCTGGGCACTCCGATCGCCGCCGGCACGGAACTGCCCGCCCCGGCCCCGGTGTTCCCGAAGTACGAGGAACCCGCCGAAGCCTGAGCCCCCCACCCGGACGCTCCCGCAGATCCGGCGGCGTTTCGAGTGACGCTCCCGCACTTCCGTTTCGGAAGTGCGGGAGCGTTTCGTCTTTTCCTGCCGAAAGTGAGGGAGCGCCCGTAGGGGTGGCCGAATAGTGAGACAAGTTGACCAGAATGTGGATCACTTGGCTACCCTGAAAATATGAGCGCATCCACGATTGATCTGGCAGTCATCCCGGGCGACGGCATCGGCCCGGAGGTCACCGCCGAAGCCCTGAAGGTCCTTGAAAAGGCCGCGGCCGCAGAAGGGATCGTGCTCCAGCAGACCCACTACAAGCTGGGTGCGGAGCACTGGCTCGCGACGGGGGAGACCCTGCCCGCGGCCACCCTCGCCGACCTCCGCACGCGCGACGCCATCTTGTTCGGCGCCGTCGGCGCGGCCCCCGGCGACACCCGGATCCCCTCCGGCATCATCGAGCGCGAGCTCCTGCTGAAGCTGCGCTTCAGCCTGGACCACTTCGTCAACCTGCGGCCCTCCCGCCTGTACGCCGGCGTCGGCAGCCCGCTCGCGAACCCCGGCGAGATCGACTTCGTCGTCGTCCGCGAAGGCACCGAGGGCCCCTACGTGGGGAACGGCGGCACGCTGCGCGCCGGCACCCCCCACGAGGTGGCCACCGAGGTGTCCCTGAACACCGCCCACGGCGTGGAGCGCGTGGTCCGCGACGCGTTCCGCCGGGCCAACGACCGCCCCCGCAAGAAGCTCACCCTGGTGCACAAGCACAACGTCCTGGTCTTCGCCGGCCAGCTCTGGAAGCGCACGGTCGAGGCCGTCGCCCAGGAGTTCCCCGACGTCACGCACGACTACCTCCACGTCGACGCCGCCACGATTTTCATGGTCACCGATCCGGCCCGCTTCGACGTGATTGTCACCGACAACCTGTTCGGCGACATCATCACCGACCTCGCGGCGGCCGTGACCGGCGGGATCGGCCTCGCCGCCTCCGGCAACCTCAACATGGACCGCACAGCGCCGTCCATGTTCGAACCGGTCCACGGGTCCGCCCCGGATATCGCCGGCCAGCAGAAGGCCGACCCCACCGCGGCCATCCTCTCCGCGGCGCTCCTGCTCGACCACCTCGGTTTCGCCGGCGCCGCCCGGAAGATCGAGGCGGCCGTCACGGCCGACGTTGAAGCCCGCGACGGCGCCGTCCGCACCACCAGCGCGATCGGCGACGCCATCGCGGCGGCGCTTTAGGCCCGGGCTGCATTTCCTGGACTGCAGGCGACTGCGGACACCGCAAAACCGTGCTGCCAACGGGCGTAAGCTTGTTTCGAATCACCAATATGCTGCCGTGGTCCGAGGGTGAACCACGTTCCCACACCAGGCAGCCGATCGTGGAGGAACCATGACTCAGACTGCCCATGGCGTCGAATTCACCCAGCACCTGTCGGAGACCCCGAAGTCTGCTGAAGAGCGTGCCGCCATCCTGGCAAACCCGGGATTCGGCGACTATTTCACCGACCACACCGCGATTGTGGACTACAGCGTCGACGCCGCCGGCAACGGCGGCTGGCACGACGCGCGCGTTGAGCCCTACGGCCCGATTTCCCTGGACCCGTCCGCCGCCGTGCTGCACTACGGCCAGGAGATCTTCGAGGGCCTCAAGGCCTACCGCCACGCCGACGGCTCGGTCTGGACGTTCCGGCCCGAGGCCAACGCCGCCCGGCTGAACAAGTCCGCCCGGCGCCTGGCCCTGCCCGAACTCCCGGAAGAATACTTCCTCGGCGCCATCCGCGAGCTCGTCGCGGCAGACAAGGACTGGGTCCCTGCCGGCGACGGCGAAGCCCTGTACCTGCGGCCCTTCATGATCGCCACCGAGGCGTTCCTGGGCGTGCGGGCAGCGCGGGAGGTCTCCTTCCGCGTGATCGCCTCCCCGGCCGGCAACTACTTCGGCGGCGAACTCAAGCCCGTCTCCATCTGGATCTCGCGCGAATACGCCCGCGCCGGCCGCGGCGGAACAGGCGCCGCCAAGTGCGGCGGCAACTACGCTGCCTCGCTGATCGCCCAGCAGGAGGCCGAGGCCAACGGCTGCAAGCAGGTTCTCTTCCTGGACCAGTTCAACGACAACGCCGTCGAGGAACTCGGCGGCATGAACGTCTTCTTCGTCATGAAGGACGGCTCGCTCGTCACACCCGCGCTCTCCGGCACCATCCTGGAGGGGATCACCCGGATGTCCGTGATCCAGGTGGCCCGGGACATGGGCCGGGAAGTCACCGAACGCAAGATCACCCTGCATGAGTGGCGCGACGGTGTTGCCTCCGGAGACATTGCCGAGGTCTTCGCCTGCGGCACCGCCGCGGTCATCACCCCCATCGGTGTGCTCAAGGACGCCACCGAGTTCATCGGTTCCGAGGACGCCAAGGCGGGGGAGACCACCCTGGCCATCCGCGCCCAGCTGCTCGGGATCCAGACCGGCACCGTGGAGGACACCCACGGCTGGCTGACCCGGCTGGCATAGCCACAGAACGTCTAAGTGCTCGACGGCGGTCCCCACCTTCGGGTGAGGGCCGCCGTCGGCGTCTGTGGTCCCGGGCTGAAGCCATCGACGCCCGATTCAATGCAAGGATGGGTCCGTGACCTCCGAGACATCCCGCGGCATTGTCCGCAGCAGTGAGCTGACCCGGTTCCGCCTCGCCCCGAATCCGGGCCCCATGAGCCTGGACGGAACCAACTCCTATCTCATTGCCGCCCAGGGGGCGGCGGCCAGGGTCGCCGTCGACCCCGGGCCCCTCGACGAGCCGCACCTGCAGGCGCTGGCCGGCGAGGGACCGGTCGAACTCATCCTGATCACGCACCGGCACGCGGACCACACCGCGGCCGCCGAGCGGTTTTCGGCCTTGACGGGCGCACCGGTCCGGGCCGCGGACCCCGCCCACTGCCACGGCGCACCCCCGCTGCAGGACGGCGAAACCATCCGGGCGGCCGGAACTGACATCCGGGTTCTGGCGACGCCGGGCCACACCTCGGATTCGCTGTGCTTCCACCTGCCGCAGGACGGCCCGCACGGCTCCGTGCTGACCGGGGACACGATTCTGGGCTCCGGAACCACGGTGCTGGACTACCCCGACGGCACCCTCCGGGACTACCTCGACTCGCTGGACCGGCTCGAACGCCTCGGGCCGGCCACGGTGCTGCCGGCCCACGGCCCGGTGCTGCCGGCCCTGGACGCCGTCGCCCGCGCCTACCGGGACCACCGGCGGGGCCGGCTCGAACAGGTCCGGGCAGCCCTCGCGGCCCTGGGCGCCGACGCCGGCGCCGGCGCCGATGTCCGAGCCGTCACGGACGCCGTGTACACCGACGTCGACCCCTCCGTCCGCCGCGCCGCGGAGCTCTCCGTCGCCGCGCAGCTGGACTACCTGCGCACTGAGGGGACGGTAGGCTAGGAACCATGCGTATCGCCCGGTTTGTAGTCGATTCTGATCCCCTCTACGGCATCGTGGAAGGTGAGCCCGGCAGTGAGGAAGTCACTGTCATCAAGGGCGACCCCTTCTTCCACGGCGTGGAACGAACCCCCATGAAGCACAAGCTGGAGGACGTCCGCCTGCTGGCGCCGATCATCCCGCGCAGCAAGGTGATCGGGGTTGGCCGCAACTTCGCGGAGCACGCCCGGGAACTCGGCAACGAGGTCCCGGCGCAGCCCCTGCTGTTCCTCAAGCCCAACACGTCCGTGATCGGGCCCAACGATCCCATTGTCCTGCCGGAATTCTCCGAGGACGTCTCCTTCGAGGCCGAGCTGTGCGTCGTCATTGGCCGGATCTGCAAGGACGTGCCCGAGGACCGGGTCGATGATGTGATCTTCGGCTACACCTGCGGCAACGACCTCACCGCCCGCGACGTCCAGAAGACGGACCTGCAGTGGGCCCGGGCCAAGGGCTTTGACACCTCGGCCCCGCTCGGGCCGTGGATTGAAACCGAGCTCGACACCGAGGACCTGCAGATCCAGGGCCGGCTCAATGGCGAACTGCGCCAGGACGGCAGCACGAACCAGATGATCCGCGGCGTCCGGGAGCTCGTCTCCATCGTCTCGCAGGCCTTTACCCTGCTGCCGGGCGACGTCATCATGACCGGTACCCCGGCCGGCGTCGGCGCCGTGCAGGCAGGCGACCGCTATGAGGTCGAGATCGAGGGCATCGGACGGCTCTCCAACCCGGTGGTCCGCCGCTAGAACTGTCCGTCAGGACCAAGAGCTCCGATTTCAGACAGCCGCCCCGTGGATCCACGGGGCGGCTGTCCGTTTCCGTGGCGGTATTTCCCTGGCCGCATTCCGGGCGGGTGGCGCTGGGAGAGATTGGTAATGTTGGTACCACTATGACTACTGCTTCCGCGGCCGACGCCGTTCCCAGCTCCGCCCCTGCTGCCTCCACCGGTGAAGTCACCGCTGACACCCCGGTCCGTGTCCGGTTCTGCCCGTCACCCACGGGCACCCCGCACGTCGGCCTGATCCGCACCGCCCTGTTCAACTGGGCCCACGCCCGGCACACGAAGGGCACCTTTGTGTTCCGGATCGAGGACACGGACGCGGCCCGCGACTCGGAGGAGAGCTACCAGCAGCTGCTCGAGGCCCTCAAATGGCTCGGCATCACCTGGGAAGAGGGCGTGGAAGTCGGCGGCCCGCACGAGCCCTACCGCCAGTCGCAGCGCCTGGACCTCTACAAGGACGTCGTGGCCAAGCTGATCGACGCCGGTTACGCCTACGAGTGCTACTCCTCGCCGGAAGAAGTTGAAGCCCGCCACCGCGCCGCCGGCCGCGACCCGAAGCTCGGCTACGACAACTTCGACCGCGAACTCTCCGAGGACCAGCTCGCCGCGTTCAAGGCCGAGGGCCGCCAGCCCGTGCTGCGCGTCCGGATGCCCGACGAGGACGTCACGTTCACGGACATGGTCCGCGGCGAGATCACCTTCAAGGCCGGCAGCATCCCGGACTACGTCATTGTCCGCGCCGACGGCTCCCCGCTCTACACCCTCGTCAACCCCGTCGACGACGCCCTCATGGGCATCACCCACGTGCTCCGCGGCGAGGACCTGCTCTCCTCCACGCCCCGCCAGGTGGTGCTGATCCAGGCGCTGATGGACATCGGCGTCGCGAGCTACATGCCGGTCTTCGGCCACCTGCCGTACGTCATGGGCGAGGGCAACAAGAAGCTCTCCAAGCGCGACCCCCAGTCCAACCTGTTCCTGCTCCGGGACCGCGGCTTCATCCCCGAGGGCCTGCTGAACTACCTCTCCCTGCTCGGCTGGAGCCTCTCCGCCGACGAGGACATCTTCACGGTGGATCAGCTGATCGAGCACTTCGACGTCAACGACGTGCTGGCCAACCCGGCACGCTTTGACATCAAGAAGGCCGAAGCCATCAACGGCACCCACATCCGCATGCTCGGCGCCGAGGACTTCCGCGGCCGCCTGGTGCCCTACCTGCAGGCCGCCGGCTTCGTCGGGGAGAGCCTCACGGTCCGCGATGAGGAGATCCTGGCCGAGGCCGCACCGCTGATCCAGGAGCGCATCTCGCTGCTGGGCGAGGCCCCCGAAATGATCGCGTTCCTGTTCAAGGCCGACGACGCCATCGACGTCGCAGACGACGCCCGCAAGGGCTTGCCGGAGAACCTCACCGAGGTGCTCGACGCCGCCCTGGCCGCCCTGGAGCCCGTTGCCGACTGGACGGCCGAGAACATCCAGGCCGCCCTGAAGGAAGCCCTCGTGGAAGGCCTCGGCGTCAAGCCGCGCCTGGCGTTCGGCCCGGTCCGCACGGCTGTCTCGGGCCGGCGGATCTCCCCGCCGCTGTTCGAGTCCATGGTCATCTTGGGCAAGGATTCCTCCCTGGCCCGCCTGCGCGCTTTCCGCGGCTGACATGCTGGCAGCGGGCCTGGGCGCAAGCGGTGTCAAAGGGATCCTCTTCGATATAGATGACACCCTGGTGGACCTCGAATTCGCCATGACGACGGCCCTCCGCGACGTCAGCGAGCACCTCCTGCCCGGCCTGGACGAAGCCGGGTGGGAGAGGTTCGGACGGATCTTCACCCATGAAACCACCCACTTCTACGACCGCTACCTGGCCGGCGAGATCACGTTCAATGAACAGCGCCTGCTCCGCGGCCGGGCGGCGCTGGGGTACTTCGGCGTCGAACTTGCCGACGGCGAACAGGCCCACCACTGGGTGAGTAACTACGCGAGCCGCCAGCACGGCTACATCCGGGCGTTCGATGACGTCGGGCCCCTGCTGGACGCCCTGGACGCGGCCGGCATTCCCTACGGCGCCGTGAGCAACAACGTCCACGACTATCAGCGCGTGAAGCTGGACGCGGCCGGACTGGAACGGATTACCGTTCTGGTTGGCACCGACACCGTTGGCGCCGCAAAGCCGGACCCGGCGATCTACCTCGAGGGTGTCCGGCGGATCGGTACTGGTCCCGGCCAAACGCTGTACGTCGGGGACAACCGGCTGCTCGATGCGGAAGGTTCGACGGCGGCCGGCCTCCTCGGCGTCTGGCTGAACCGCGGCGGGGAACCGGCCCCGGGCTTCCTGGGCCGCGAGGTCGGCTCCCTGCTGGACCTGCTGGCGCAGCCCCCGCTGTAACCGGCGCTGCAACCGGCACCGGCGCTGCAACCGGCACCGGAAGCTACCGTGGTCCGGCCTGCCTCTTCCGCAGCGCCAGGAAGGCGCCAACGGCGCCAAGGGCCAGCACTGCGACGAGTCCCAGTGCTGTGGCGGCGTCGGACTGCCGGAGCAAGCTGGTGGGCGACACCGCGGCAGCTCCGGAATACAGCGTGCCGGTGCCATCGGCAATCCGGGCGTTGCCGTCCGCGAGCTTGTCCGCCCCCGTGGCCAGCTGCGAGGAGCCGGACGCCAGCTTGGTGCTGCCGGCCGAGAGTTCTGAGGCCCCGGAGGCCAGGGCCTGGGAGCCGCCCAGCAGGCCGGGGTTGGCAGGATCGGCCGGATTGCCCTGGATCCCGGCGTTCAGGGCCACGGTTCCGTCGGCCAGGCGCGAGCTGCCCTCGGTCATCCGGGCGGCGGCCTTGAGCAGGCCCGGGTGCTCGGGGTCGCCGGGGACCCCGTCCATCCCGACCCGGATCCTGGACGTGCCGTCGGCCAGGAGCCGGGTGCCCAGCACCACGCCCGGGCTGCCGGGGTCCTGGCTGTTGAGCTTCGCGGCCAGCGTCGCGAAGCCGGCCTTGAGCTTGCCCGTTCCTGCGTTCAGCTGGCCCGCGCCGGCCTGCAGCTGGCTGGCACCGGCGTCGAGCTTGTGCGCGCCCGCGGTGATCTTGGCGATCTTGTCCTTCACCACGGAAAGCGGAACGAGCCCCTTGACCGGGTCATCTGCCGCCGCCTCCAGCAGTTCCAGCGCCTGAGCCAGGGCCGCGGTCCCGGTTCCGGCCTCCGGATTGCCGTTGGCACCGCGGTAGCCCTTGAGCTGGTCCGTGCCGCCTGCCAGCGCGGCGGTGCCGCCGGCCAGCTGGGCGGCGCCGCCGTCGAGACGGGTGGCCCCGTCGGCGAGGTTGTTCTCTGCGTTGCCCGCCGGCGTCGGCGTCAGCGCGGCCGAAAGCTGTACGACCCCCGCCGCGAGCTTCTGCGCACCGTCGTCGACTTTGTAGACGCCGGGGGCCAGCTTGCTGGTGACATCGGCTTCGATCCTGACGGCACCTTCGGCCAACTTGCCGGCACCGGCCTGGAGCTTGTCCGCCCCGGGTGCCAGCTTGGTGCTGATGCCCGAGGAGATCTTTTCCGCCCCCGCGGAAAGTTTTCCAGCCCCGGTATCGGCCAGGCTGGCGCCGTTGGCGAGTTTCCCGGCGCCGTTGTCCAGCTGGCCGGCTCCGGCGGACGCCTGGGCGGCCCCGTCCCTGAGCTTGGCCGAACCGTCCGTGATGCGGCCCGTGACGAGGGTATAGAACCCCAGCAGGGCAATGAGCAGCAACGCCAGGGTGGCGATGGCGAGTTGCTGCGCACGGGTCCGGGTCTTGCTGATAGCGGCACGACTCTGTGGCACATGATTCCTCTCGACGTTCCCGCCGGCAGCGGCTCCGCTGACGGCCACCCCAGCAGCTGTGACGCAGCTAACACCGGAAAATGAGCGCAAAGCTGCCCGCAGCGGAGTGGGGGAGGGGTGGTTACTCGTTGGTAACTTACCGAGCGTAAACGTGTTTCCGCCGGATTGGCAAGGGCTGGCGCGGGTATTGCCGCCATCGGCGCCGCGCGCGGCCCTCCCCGGCGGCCCGATCCCGCCGCCTTGCGCCCGATTTGTGGAAGTGAAAACTCTCGGGTAAAGTAATTACTCGTGCTGAGGCGCCGGGAGCGAGGGTTTAGGCCCAAACATCCGGAGCGAAAGTGCCTTTGGGATATGGTGTAATTGGCAACACTACGGTTTCTGGTACCGTCATTCTAGGTTCGAGTCCTGGTATCCCAGCTCTGAAGTTCCGCGGGTTTCCGCTGAAATTCGGAAGTTTTGAATCGGCTGGTCCGATTTGAAACGGCGGCCAAATGTATGAAACAATCATTTGGCTTGAATGGCAGAAGTGCTGTTCAGGAAGTACGCGGCCCCATCGTATAGCGGCCTAGTACGCTGCCCTCTCACGGCGGTAACGCGGGTTCGAATCCCGCTGGGGTCACAATGAAAACGGTCCCGGGCATCAGCCCGGGGCCGTTTTTCGTTTCCCGGATTGGCTGGGCTTCCAGGCGCGACTCGTCCGCCGGCGTATTGCCGGGCGCGCCGGGTCCCGCTAAGCGCTGCGCATGGCGCTTTGGTTCCGCGCAGCGGCGCCCCCGCAGGAACCACGTTCTGAACTGGCATGATGATGCAGTGAGCTCCCATGAAACCGGCCCCGGGGCCGCAACCGGCGTGGCCCTTCTGGAGGCAGTGCGGCAGGACCTCGCGGCCCTCCGGCTGCCGCTCGCCCTGCCCGGGACGGACCAAACGCGCCTGGACCTTCGAAGGGCCGTGGCTCAACTCGATGACTACATCCTGCCCCGGTACCGCAGCCTCGATGCGCCCCTGCTGGCCGTGGTGGGCGGTTCCACCGGGGCCGGAAAATCCACCCTGGTCAACGCCCTGGTGGGCCACCCCGTCACGCGGGCCGGTGCGATCCGCCCCACCACCCGCCAGCCCATCCTGCTCCACCATCCCGCCGACGCCGCCTGGTTTGAGGGCCAGCGGGTGCTGCCGGCCCTGGGCCGCATCCGGGGTGCCCTCGTGGACGGCCGGGCGCAGGCCCCGGCTGATGCGGCGTTGGATCCCGGCCCGGTGACTTCCCTGGTCCTGGTCTCCGACTCCGCGGTCCCGCCCGGAATCGCCGTGATCGACGCGCCCGACGTCGACTCCGTTTCCGAGAACAACCGGCGGCTGGCCGGGCAGTTGCTTGCCGCCGCGGACCTCTGGGTGTTTGTCACCACAGCCAACCGGTATGCCGACGCCGTGCCCTGGCGCCTGCTCCTGGATGCGGCCTCCCGCGACATCATGGTGGCCGTGGTCCTGGACCGGGTGCCGCCAGCCGCGGAAGCGGAAGTTAGCGCCGATCTGCAGGCCATGCTGAGCCGGGAAGGGCTGGGGGCCGCCCAATTGTTCGTGGTGCCGGAGCTGCCGCTGGATGCCGCAGGGATGCTTCCGGCAGAGGCCGTCGAGCCGCTGCGCGTTTGGCTCGGGAAGCTGGCAGGGGACGCCGCGGGACGGGCCGGAATAGCCCGGCGCACCCTCAACGGCACCCTCCTCGCCCTCGCCCACCGCGTCGACGCGGCGGAGCAGGCGCTGTCCGAACAGCAGCACGCAGCCGATGTTCTCGCAGCCGACGCCCGCAACGCCTATGACGACGCCGTGGCCAGGATCCTTGAGGCCACCCGCGACGGCGCATTGCTGCGCGGCGAAGTGCTGGCACGCTGGCAGGACTTCGTCGGGACCGGGGAGTTCTTCCGCGCCATGGAACAGAACATCGGACGCTTCCGTGACCGCGTGGGCGCGTTCGTCCGGGGTGAACCGGCGCCTGCAGTCAGGGTGGAAACCGCGATCGAAACGGGACTGCAGGCGGTCATTGTCGATCAAGCCGCCAAGGCCGCCGAGCACACCGACCAGCGGTGGCGTTCAGACCCCGCCGGCAGGCAGGTGCTGGGCACCGACGATGTTTCCGGTGCCTCCGAGGGCTTCGCGGACGCTGTGGCGGCCGAAATCCGCGCTTGGCAGGGGAGCCTGATGGAACTTATCCGCACCGAAGGCCAGGGCAAGCGCACCCAGGCCCGCTGGTTGTCTTTCGGCATCAACGGCCTCGGCGCTGCCCTGATGATTGTGGTGTTCTCCATGACCGCGGGCCTGACCGGGCTTGAGATCGGGGTCGCCGGCGGCACCGCCGTCGTGGGTCAGCGCCTCCTGGAGGCAGTATTCGGGGAGGACGCCGTCCGCCGGCTCGCCCGGACCGCGCGCGAAGACCTGCATCTGCGGTGCCAGAGCCTGCTGGCGGCGGAGTGCCAGCGGTTCTTGACCCGGCTCAAGGTCGACGGCGGCGTGCCGCCCTCAGCCATTGCCGGCCATGCGGCGGCACTGCGCCGGCTGGCGGCCGCGTCATGAGCCGTCATGGCGCCGCCCGCGAGGCGTCCCAGCTCGATCGCAGACTGGAAGCGCTCAACAGCGCCACAGAGCTCGCATCCGGAGTCCTCCCGGAGGAGACCCTGGCCGGTGTCCTGCAGGTGCTCGACCGCGCGAGTTCGCGGCGGTCGCTGTCCGGAGACCACACGGTGGTTGGGTTTTTTGGAGCCACAGGCAGCGGCAAGTCATCGCTCTTCAATGCGGTAAGCGGCGAGGAGATCGCGACGGCGGCCGTGCGCAGGCCGACCACCACCGAGCCGCTGGCGGGCATTTGGGGCGTCCAAGGCAGCGATGCGCTGCTGGATTGGCTGGAGGTCCGAAAGCGCCACGCTGCGGCGCCGATCAAAGGGTTCGCCGACGACGACACCGGGCTGATCCTTCTGGACCTGCCGGACTTTGACTCGACCAGGGCCGCCAACCGGGAGATTGTGCAGCGGATGGTGGGCCTCGTGGACGTCCTCGTCTGGGTCCTCGATCCGCAGAAATATGCCGACGCCGCCGTGCACAACGATTTCCTGGCCCCGCTGTCCTCGCACGGGGCCGTGACGATCGTGGTGCTCAACCAGATCGACAGGCTCCCGGAGCACGAGGTCCGGCCGGTCCTGGAATCCCTCACAGCTATCCTGGCGCGGGACGGGCTGGACAAAGTTCAGGTCCTCGGGGCTTCCGCCGTGTTGGGGACGGGGGTGGACAAGGTGCGCGCCGCGATCCGGCAGGTGGCGATGCAGCGTAAAGCGATGTCACAGCGACTCGCGGCAGATGTCACGCTGGCCGCCGCCCGGCTTGCCGAGGCGTCCGGCCTGCCCGCGGGCGGCACGACGGCCGCGGGTGGCGGGACGGCCGCCGGTGCGACGGCCGCGTCCAAGGCCCGGCTGGCGGGGGAGTTGGCTGTGGCCGCCAATGTGCCGTTGGTGGTCGACGCCGTCGCCCGGTCCTACCGCCTGGAGGCAACCCGGCGCACGGGCTGGCCGGTGACCCGCTGGCTGGCAAGGTTCCGGCCGGATCCGCTGCGACGTCTGAACTTGCGCCGCGAGGGCGCCATACCTGAGCTGAACCGGACCTCGCTGCCTCCTGCCGGGGCGCCGGAACAGGCGCGGACCGATGCCGCCGTCCGGGAATTCGCTGAGGCGGCGTCCGCAGGTGCCCCTGGCCCGTGGCGGGCGGCCATCCGCGGCGCCGCCCGGGAAGCAAACGACCGGCTGCCGGATGCCCTGGACCAGGCAATTGCCTCCACAGAGTTGTCCGCTGGCACGAAGTCCTGGTGGTGGGGTGGGTTCAATGCGGTTCAGTGGCTCGCCTTGGTAACGGCCCTGGCCGGGTTCGCGTGGCTGGGAGTACTGGCTGCGCTCGGCTACCTGCAACTGCCCGTGCCCGAGGTCCCACGGGTCCAGGGCTGGCCGGTTCCTACCGTGATGATCGCCGGGGGACTGCTGCTGGGCATCGTCCTGGCGATTGGGGCGCGGTTCATCTCCAGAGCTGCGGCAGCGTCACGCAGTGCCGTGGCACGGAAGCGACTGACAGCCGCCGTCGCCGCCGTCGCGGGGGAACTTGTCGTGGTGCCCGTGGAACGTGAGGTCAGCCGCCTGGCGAAGTTCACTGCCACGCTGAAGGCCGCCGCGGGTCGGCAGTGAGCCGTCCGTGCGCGGCCGGCCGGATGCGGCCTGCCTAAATCCCGGCCGCGGCGTCGCGGACCTTGATCATGGTGCGGAGGTTGCGTGTGGTGGTGGCAGCCTTGTACTTCGCCTTCGAGGAGAGCTTGCTGAAAGGGCTGTCCAGAGTGCCGCCGGCGGGGGCGAGCCAGGCCAGGGCTTCCGGGCCCAGCCGGGTGAGCTCGGCCCTGTCCAAGGCCCTGCCTGCCTCGAGCAGCTCCGAGAGGACCTCTTCATCAGAGGCGAGCGTCAGGTACGTATGGGTGGACGCGTCGTCGGCCGGGTAGGGGCACGCGTCGACCAGGGCTGCCACACGGCCCGCGGTGAGCACAACTACCCAGGCGTCGTAGCCGAAGGTTTCCCGCAGGCACGCCTCGAATTCCTTTTTGACGCCGGCCGGATCCAGCTCGCTGGCCAGCACGACGTTGCCGCTGGCCAACAGGGTCACGACACCCGAAAATGGCCGGGACTTCAGGGCGTTCTTGAGATCGGCCATCTTGATATTGATGCCGCCCACGTTGATGCCCCGCAGGAAGACCGCATAGCTGTTCATGGCCACAGCATACTTAGTCGTTGGTCTTGCGCAGCGCTTCCGTCAGGACACGGCCGGCGTTGCAGACCACTTCGGCGTGCAGGCGCCCCGGTTGGCGGGTCAGGCGCTCGATCGGGCCGGAGATGGACACCGCGGCAATCACGCGGCCGGACGGCCCGCGGACGGGGGCGGAAACGGAGGCGACACCGGGCTCGCGTTCGCCGAGGCTCTGGCCCCAGCCCCGGCGTCGTACTCCGGCCAGGACGGTGGGGGTGAAGCGGGCGGACTGGAGGCCTTCCAGGAGGCGGTCATGGTCCTCCCACGCCAGCAGCACTTGGGCGGCGGAGCCGGCCTTCATGGACAGCTGGGTGCCGACGGGGATGGTGTCGCGCAGCCCGATCGGGCGTTCGGCGGAGGCCACGCAGACGCGCCAGTCGCCCTGGCGGCGGAAGATCTGGGCGCTTTCGCCGGTGGCGTCGCGCAGCTGCATGAGCACGGGGCCGGCGGAGGCGATGAGGCGGTCCTCGCCAGCGGCGGAGGCCAGTTCCACCAGACGGCTCCCGAGCACGAAGCGGCCCTGGATATCGCGGCTCACGAGCCTGTGGTGCACCAGGGCGAGAGCCAGCCGGTGCACGGTGGGCCGGGCCAGTCCCGTGGCCGCCACCAGCTGCGCCAGGGTGGTGGGGCCGGCCTCAAGTGCGTCAAGCACATGGGCCGCTTTATCGATGACACCGACTCCACTAGAATTGTCCATGTAATGATATTGACGTCTCATTATCTGAGATGCAAGTCAACGCGCTGGCGTATTACTTGGCTGTGCTGGTTCAGTGGAAGAGATAGTCCGTCGGAACGCACAATACTTACCGCAGTGAAGGGAGCAGGCCGTGGCAAAGACACTGGCCGAGAAGGTCTGGGACGCGCACGTTGTGCGCAAGGGGGACGGCGAAGGAGTCAACGCCCAGCCGGATCTCCTCTTCATTGACCTCCACCTGGTGCACGAGGTGACGTCGCCGCAGGCCTTTGAAGGTCTGCGGCTCGCCGGCCGCAAGCTGCGCCGCCCGGACCTCACCATCGCCACCGAGGACCACAACACTCCCACGCTGGATATCGATAAGCCAATTGCCGATCTCACCAGCCGGACCCAGATCCAGACCCTTCGCAACAACTGCCAGGAGTTTGGCGTCCGCCTGCACTCCCTCGGCGACGCCGAGCAGGGAATCGTGCACGTGGTGGGCCCCCAGCTGGGCCTCACGCAGCCCGGCATGACCGTGGTCTGCGGCGACTCGCACACCTCAACCCACGGTGCCTTTGGAGCGCTCGCCATGGGCATCGGCACCTCCGAGGTGGAGCACGTCATGGCCACCCAGACGCTGTCCCTGAAGCCGTTCAAGACCATGGCGATCAATGTTGAGGGCACGCTGCGCCCCGGCGTGAGCGCCAAGGACATCATCCTGGCCGTCATCGCCAAGATCGGCACCGGCGGCGGGCAGGGCTACGTGCTGGAATACCGCGGCTCCGCAATCCGTGCGCTGTCCATGGAAGCCCGGATGACCATCTGCAACATGTCCATCGAGGCCGGCGCCCGCGCCGGGCTGGTGGCTCCGGACCAGACCACGTACGACTACATGCACGGCCGCCCGCATGCGCCCGAGGGCGCCGACTGGGATGCCGCCGTCGAATACTGGAACACGCTGCACACCGACGACGACGCAGCGTTCGACGTCGAGGTGGATCTCGATGCCGACACCCTGGAACCGTTCGTGACGTGGGGAACCAACCCGGGCCAGGGCGTGTCGCTGTCCGCAAAGGTGCCCTCGCCCGATGACTTCGGCGATGAGAACGCCAAGGCCGCCGCCGAACGCGCCCTGCAGTACATGGGGCTTGAGGCCGGCACCCCGATGAAGGACATCCGGGTGGACACGGTGTTCCTGGGCTCCTGCACGAACTCCCGGATGGAGGACCTCCGGGCCGCCGCCGACATCATCCGGGGCCGGACCAAGGACCCGGCCGTGCGCATGCTGGTGGTGCCCGGCTCCGCCCGCGTCCGGCTTGAGGCTGAGGCTGAGGGCCTGGACAAGGTCTTCAAGGACTTCGGGGCCGAGTGGCGCTTCGCCGGCTGCTCCATGTGTCTGGGCATGAACCCGGACCAGCTGGAGGTGGGGGAGCGCTGCGCCTCCACATCCAACCGGAACTTCGAGGGGCGCCAGGGCAAGGGCGGCCGCACCCACCTCGTCTCGCCCGTGGTCGCTGCGGCGACGGCGGTCCGAGGCACCCTCAGTTCGCCGTCGGATCTGGACCCTGCTCCGGAGTCCGCGGCGGTCCGAGTCGGCGCCGCGTAGTCTCCGCCGCGCAGTTCCCGCCCAGATCCGAAGCCTCGCTCCACACAGCCTCGATCCATACAGTTTCGATCCACACAGTCCCGAAGGATCCGCCATGGAAAAGTTCACCACTCACACCGGAATCGGTGTCCCGCTGCGCCAGAGCAACGTCGACACGGACCAGATCATCCCCGCCGTGTACCTCAAGCGCATCACGCGCACCGGCTTTGAGGACGCGCTCTTCGCCGCGTGGCGCAAGGACCCGTCCTTCATCCTGAACCAGGCGCCGTTCAATGCAGGATCCGTTCTGGTGGCCGGTCCCGACTTCGGCACCGGTTCCTCCCGCGAGCACGCCGTCTGGGCGCTGAAGGACTTCGGCTTCAAGACGGTCCTGTCCTCGCGCTTTGCCGACATCTTCCGGGGCAACTCCGGCAAGCAGGGCCTGCTTGCCGCCGAAGTCGCCCAGGATGACATCGAGCTCATTTGGAAAGAACTTGAAAACGCCCCGGGCACCGAGGTGACGGTGGACCTCGTGTCCAAGACCGTGCAGTGCGGCAACATTGTGGCGCCGTTCGAGATTGATGACTACACGCGGTGGCGCCTCCTCGAGGGCCTGGACGACATCGGGCTGACCCTGAAGCACGAACCCGACATCACCGCGTACGAGGCCACCCGGCCTTCCTTCAAGCCCAAGACGCTGCCCGCCCGGTTGTCGTAGAGTTCCAGACCTGAGTCTCCCGGGCCGAGGGCCGGAGCCCAGTGATGTGCCTGGCAATGACGTGCCGCCGTCGAGTTGTAAGACTCGACGGCCCGGATCAGGTGAAGCTGGCGGGAACCCGGCCCGGAACCTGGCTGGTCTGTGGCTGGTGGGCGAAGCAGTGACCCCGGCAGGGGTGGTGCGGTGGACTGGTAGCTGTGGCCGGTGGGGTTGGTGAGTTCGAGCGTGTGGCGGGGGCCGGGTGCGGAGTGGGCGGTCCAGCCGGGGGTTTCTTTGGTGTGGTTGCAGGCTTCGCAGCGGCCGGCGGCGTTGTCCGTGGTGGTCGGGCCGCCGGTGTGCCGGGGAATGATGTGGTCCAGGTGGCGGATGGGCGCGTCGCAGTAGGGGGTGCGGCAGGTGTCGTCGCGGGCCTGGATGAAGCGGCGGTGCCCGGGCGGGAAGAGCCGGGCGCGGGAGTCCATCCCCACAAGCTCGCCGGTGCCGGGGTGGGTGTAGAGCCGCCGGAGCCAGGTCTTGAAGTCCCGGTCCTTGGCGTTCGTCCCGGCGCCGATGCGTTCCCGGGCCCAGCCGGCGGGGACGGTGCCGTAGCCGGGGAGCCGGGCGGGTTCGGCGCCGGCCTGGAAGAGGGTGCGGTCGGTGATGACGAGCTGGATCTCGACCCCGGTGATCCCGCCCGGGGTGCCGGTGCTGCGTTCGACCAGGGCATCGGCCATCAGCTGCCCGCGGCCCCTCGGGTCCCCGGCGGCGCGGAGGGTGTCGGCGTGCCCGGTGAGGGCCTTGTAGGCGGCGACGCCCTGGGCGACGGGGAGCAGGGCGGTGAGGTGGCACATGGTGTCGGGGGCCGGTCGGAGGCTGACGTGCCGCTCGGTGG
>NZ_JBFUAU010000030.1:0-24895 GCF_056406115.1 Arthrobacter sp. P1_D4
AAACGCCCGGTCCCATCCCGAACCCGGAAGCTAAGACCCACAGCGCCGATGGTACTGCACCCGGGAGGGTGTGGGAGAGTAGGTCACCGCCGGAACACCATTAACGGTCGAGGACCCCCACCACCAGGTGGGGGTCCTCCCGCATTTAACCCGTCATTCAGCCCGGACCCCGCCAAACGTGAGGGAGCATCCCGCCACACCCCGCCAAACGTGAGGGAGCATCCCGCCACACCCCGCCAAACGTGAGGGAGCATCCCGCCACACCCCGCCCAAGGTGAGGGAGTGTCACAGGACATCCCGCCAAATGTGAGAGAGCGTCACAGCCGCCGCCGCCCACCCCTGGATCAGGGAGCTGCCTGCGCGGGTAGAGTTGTTGCCCATGGATAACCTCTTCAGCCATGCTCCGTCCGGCGCGCCGGAACCTGCCGCGGCGGACGAACTCGATCCCGTCGTCGTCAGCGTTGTGGTGCCGGGCGCAGTTGCCCGGGCCTTCATGGGATTCACGGAACACACGCACCTCTGGTGGCCGCTCGAGGACCACAGCGTCTATGGCGCCGGCTCCTATGTCGAGTTCGAGGAGAACCTGATCATGGAATCCTCGGATGACGGCCGGACGGCTGTTTGGGGATCGATTGACGACTGGCAGCCCCCGCTGTCCTTCCACGCCAGCTGGCACCCCGGAACCACTGCCATGTGGTCCACCGAGCTCCGGGTGGCGTTCAGGGCGGTAGGCGAGGGGACAGAGCTCCGCCTGGTTCACAGCGGCTGGGAGGGCGCCGAGGACCCCGCGGCAGCCCGGGCGGAGTATGCGGCAGGCTGGCCCGCCGTCCTGGACCGCTTCGTTCGGTTCATGGGTGGTGCCGGCGCGGACAGCCCCGAGGCCTGAGCGGCTCCTGGGAGAGGCCCGTTCGTCCCTACCGGCGGACAGACCCGGCGGCCAGCCCCCCGGCATGCACAGTCCGGATCTAGCCCGGACCTAGGCGCGCAAAGGTCCCTGGTCGACGGGCGGAACAGCGGTGCTGGACCGGATGATGAAGCGCGTGGGGTATTCGGTGTGCGCGGCCGCCGTGTCTCCGGCGCCGTCGAGCCTGGCCAGCAAACGCCGCACGGCCAACGCACCCTGGCCCCGCGCGTCCTGATCGATCGTGGTCAGCCCGAAGACTTCACCCAGCTCATGGCCGTCGATGCCGATGACGGAGAGATCCTGCGGCACCCGCAACCCGAAATCCCGGGCAGCGAGGATCGTGCCGATCGCCATCTCGTCCGAGGCGCCAAAGACGGCCGTGGGACGCTCCGGAGAGCCGCCGAGCAGCTCACGGGCGTTGGCGTAGGCGCCCCGGATCGTGAAGTCGGCGGAGACCTGCCATCCCGGCCGGACCACCAGTCCGGCGTCCCGCATGGCCTTCTTGAACCCCGCCTGGCGCGTGCCGGGAAGGCGGAAATCCTGCTCGTAGGCGGCATCGCCGGTCATGTGGGCAATTTTGCTGTGGCCAAGCTGGATGAGGTGCCGGGCCGCGGCCTCCGCAATACCGGCGTCATTGATGCGGATGGTCGAAGCCCCGGGTAACGGGCCGCCGATCCCCACGATGGGGCGATGGATGGCCAGCAGCTGGTCGATCTCGGTCTCGGAGAGCTCCAGCGACACGGCGATCACGGCATCCACGCGTTTGCGCAGGAGGAAGTCGTTCAGCACACTGTGGCGGCGCTCCCGGCCCTGGCTGACGTTGTACAGCGTGAGGTCGTAGCCGGCATCCAGGAGGGTCGCCGAGACACCTTCGACCACCGAGGAAAAGAACCACCGGTGGACGGAAGGGACAACGAGGCCCACATTGTGGGTCCGTCCGGAGGCCAGTCCGGAGGCCTGGTACGACGCGACGAAACCGAGCTCTGCGGCGGCGGTGCGGGCCCGCTCCCGGCTACGCGGTGAGACATTGCCCTTGCCGCTCAAGGCGCGTGAAACGGTGGCGATGGAGAGGCCGGCCCGTTCCGCGACGTCCTTGATGCCGGGCATGCCTAGCCCTCCGTGTCCTCGAGATAGATTTCCAGCCAAACAGCTTCACCTGAGCCTAACGGATCGCCCGCGCCGGCCATGTCCCCGGCGTCGTAGCCGGCACCCGTGGGCGTTGAACTGCGCAGCAGCACCCGTCCGGCGGGCAGCTCCAGGGGCTCGGACCCGACATTCAGCAGGACCAGCGTGGAGCCGTTGAGGAAAGCAAGGCTCGTATCGGTGCAGAGGTCCTCGTACCAGGACAGCGAGCCGCGGCCAAGGTCGAGCCGGCGGCGCAGCTCCAGCATGCGCTTGTAGAGGCTCAGATGCGACGACGGCGAAGCGGACTGCACATCCCGGGCCAGCCGTGAGAAACTTTCCGGCTGCGGCAGCCAGGGGTCCTGCCCGTGGCCGAATCCGGCGTTGCGTTCCCCGGCCCGCCAGGGCAGCGGGACTCGGCAGCCGTCGCGGCCCAGCCGTGCGCCGCCGGTGCGGGCGAACGTGGGGTCCTGGCGGCGGGTGTCCGGGATGTCGATCCCGTCCGGCAGGCCAAGCTCTTCACCCTGGTAGAGGTAGGCCCCGCCGGGCAGCCCCAGCATGAACAGGGACGCCGCGGCCGCCCGGGACCGTCCGAGCTCCTCGTTCGGCTGCGGATCCCAGGTGCCGATTCCGTCACCGTCGCGCGGAGCGTGGCCGTCGTACCCGAAGCGGGTGGCGTGGCGGACGACGTCGTGGTTGGAGAGCACCCACGTGCTGGGCGCGGCGACGGCGTCCAGTGCCGTCAGTGACTCCGTGACGATGTGGCGCATCCGGTGCACGTCCAGGCCCGCGTGCAGGTAGGGGAAGTTGAAGGCCTGGTGCATTTCGTCCGGGCGCACCCAATCGGCGAGCCGGGGGAGCGGGTCCACGTTTGCCTCGGCGCAGAGGATCCGGTCGGGGCCGTACTCGGCGAGAATCTGACGCCACCGCCGGTAGATGTCGTGGAGCGCGGGCTGGCCAAACATCGGAGCGTCGCTTCCGGGGAAGCCGTGGGAGCTGCTGCCGTCCGCCCGTCCGCCCCACTCGGGCAGGCCCGGGGCCTTCACGAGGGCGTGCGCCACGTCCACCCGGAAACCGGAGACCCCGCGCTCCAGCCAGAAGCGCAGGACCCGTTCGAATTCTTCGTGGACGGCGCGGTTGTCCCAGTTGAAGTCCGGCTGGGAGGAGTCGAAGAGGTGCAGGTACCACTGCCCGGGGGCGCCGTCCGGTTCGGTGATCCGGGTCCAGGCTGAACCGCCAAAGTGGGACTGCCAGTTGTTCGGCGGCTCCTCGCCGAATGCTCCGCGGCCGTCTCGGAAGATGAACATGTCCCGCTCCGGGCTGCCGGCAGGCGCGGCCAGGGCAGCCTGGAAAGCGTGGTGCTGGTCCGAGCAGTGGTTGGGCACCAGGTCAACGATCATCCGCATTCCCAGCCGGGTGGCCTCGGCCATCATGGCGGCGAAATCGTCCAGGGTGCCGAACAGGGGGTCGACGTCGCAGTAGTCACTGACGTCGTAGCCGGCGTCGCGCTGCGGGGACCGGTAGAAGGGCGAAAGCCAGACGGCGTCGATGTCCAGTTCCGCAAGGCGGGGCAGTTCGGCCGTGATTCCGGCGAGATCGCCGATGCCGTCGCCGTTCAGGTCCCGGAACGAGCGCGGATAGACCTGATAGATGACAGCGGAGCGCCACCATCCCGGAATGTTGTCTGCGGCGTGCACGGGGGTCAGCGGACCCGTCAGAGGTCCGGCCAGCGCGGCGGGGGCGAGGAGAACTGAATCAACGGACATGACGGCAATACTAGGGCTCCCACGCCGGATTATGAAAACGCTTCCAGTCACATTTTGGCGGCAATTTCGACCACCAACTGGACTATCCCGCGCATAGCTGGAAGCGCTTGCAACTGTGAGCCGCATCACCGACAATGCGCAGTCATAGACTGGGAACCGGATTCGACCGAACTGGAGACCGCATGCGTAGCATCATCGACGAGCTGACCACCGCCCTGGGCGCGGAGAAAATTGCCGTGGACGCGACCACCCTGGCCGCGTATGCCGTGGACCAGGCTCCCGTCCTGGATTATCAGCTCCCGCAGGCGGTGGTCCGCGCCGAATCGGTGGCCGACGTGCAGGCAACTGTGCGTGCCTGCGCAGCCCTTGGCGTCGCGCTTGTGGCGCGCGGGGCCGGTACCGGGGTCTCCGGGGGCGCCCACGCGAGCGCAGGCTGCGTGGTGCTCACGCTCGAGGGGATGAACCGCATCCTGGACCTCAACCCGGATGACGAGACCGCCGTCGTGGAACCCGGCGTCATTAACGCCGACCTGAATGCGGCCGCCGCCGTGCACGGGCTCATGTATGCACCGGATCCTGCGAGCTTCAAGATGTCCACCATCGGCGGCAACGTGGCCACCAACGCCGGCGGGCTGCGCTGCGCGAAGTACGGGGTGACCCGCGACTCTGTCCTGGCGCTCGACGTCGTCCTCGCGGACGGCTCCCTCATCCATACCGGCCACCAGACCTTCAAGGGCGTCGCCGGCTATGACCTCACCGGGCTGTTCGTCGGCTCGGAGGGGACCCTGGGGATCGTGGTCGGTGTCACCGTGCGGCTGAAGTACCTGCCGCGCGACGTACACACCATCGCCGCCTTCTACCCGGACTTCCGCAGCGCCGCGGCCGGGGTCCTCGCCGTGGGCAGGGCCCGCGTGCAGCCGGCCATCATGGAACTGCTCGACGGCGGCTCGCTCGCCCAACTCGATGACCTCCACGGCTCGGACCTGGCCGCGCGCGGGGCATCCCTGCTGCTGATCCAGACCGACGGCTTCGGCGCGGCGGCGGAGGCCGCGGCCATCCGCCCGGTCCTGGTGGCGGGAGGAGCGGTGGTGACCATGGAGGCCAACGCGGAGGCAGAGGAGCTTGTCGAACTGCGCCGCAACAGCCGAGGGACCGAGGTGGACGACGAATACCGGGTGGGCGAGGACGTGGCCGTGCCGCGTTCGCGGCTGGTGGATTACGTCGCCGAGCTCGAGTCCATGGCGGCGGAGCACCGGGTGCAGCTCAAAGTCGTGGCACACGCCGGTGACGGCAACCTGCACCCCACCTTCTGGGTCGACCGGGTGGACAATACCGTGGACCCCGATGCCATGGCCCGCCTGGGCGCCGCCCTGGACCGGTCGATTGCCGTGGCCCTGGCCATGGGCGGCACGATCACCGGCGAACACGGGATCGGGCAGTACAAGCTGCGCTGGCTCGGCCTGGAGCAGAAGGAACCCGTGCGTGAGCTGCAGCGCCGGATCAAGGAACTCTTCGATCCGGCCGGGATCCTGAACCCCGGCAAGGCGATTTAGCTCAAGGAGATTTAGCGCGGGCGTGCCACAACATGCCCGGCGCGCGGCTTAGTCGTCGGAGTCGGGGTATTCGTCCACTGAGTCGTCGGCGCCGTAGCGTGATTCCTCGGTCTCCACCTCAAGGATCTTGAGCAATCCAGTGTCCGGGTTGAGCATGATCGCGGCCTCGTCCCGGCGGTGGCGGAGTTCGTTGTCGATGTAGGACTGGACGGCCTCCGCCAGGGGGATGTGCCGGTTCTCCTTCTCGGACATGTACCAGCGGTGCTCCAGGACCTCGTGCACCGCCTCGGCCGGCTCGAGCTTGCCGGAGAGGTCGCGGGGGATGGCCCGGACGATCGGTTCGAAGATCTGGCTGACCCACAGGTGCGCGCTGTATTCCTCGTCCATGCCCGGGTTGTTGTCCGCCCGGAAAGAGTCCATGTCGTTCAGGAGGCGGCGGGCCTGGTTTTCCTGGGCGTCCAGACCGGTCAGGCGCAGCAGTCGGCGCTGGTGATGCCCGGCGTCGACGACCTTCGGCTGGAGCTGGATGGTGGAGCCGTTCTGTGTGGTCTTGATCGCGTATTCCTCGACGTCGAACCCCAGCTCGTTGAGCCGCCGGATCCGGGCGGCCACGCGCCAGCGTTCCCCGATCTCAAACGATTCCTTTGCCGTCAGCTCGGTCCACAACCGCCGGTAGCTGTCCATGATCAGTTCGCTGGTGGCCACGGGGTCCACCTTCTCCTCGATCAGGCCGCCGTCGAGGAGGTCCATGAGTTCCCCGGCGATGTTGACGCGGGCGATTTCGAGGTCGTACTCGCGCTGGCCGGTGGACAAATCCGGGTACAGTTCGCCGGTCTCGGCATCGACCAGGTAGGCGGCGAACGCGCCGGCGTCCCGGCGGAACAAGGTGTTGGAGAGCGAGACGTCGCCCCAGTAGAAGCCGATCAGGTGCAGCCGGACCAGCAGCAGGGCCTGGGCGTCGATGAGCCGGGTCAGGGTGTCCTTGCGCAGCATCTGGGAGAAGAGCGCACGGTAGGGCATGGAGAACTTCAGGTGCCGGGTGACCAGCACGGGGTTCAGCGGCCGGCCCTCCGGGGTGGTGCGTCCGGTGATGACGGCCACCGGCTCCACGCCGGGAACGTCCAGCCGGGCGAGCTTGCGCAGCATGTGGTACTCGTGGCGGGCCACGTGCTCCGAGGTTTCCTTGATGGCGATCACGGAGCCGCCGAGGTGGGCGAAGCGCACGATGTGCCGGGAGATACCGCGGGGGAGGGCTGCCAGATATTCGGCCGGCCAGTCCTCGAGGGCAATGTGCCAAGGCAGGTCCAGCAGCTCGGGCTCGGTGGCGGCGGCCGTGATGCTCAGCGAGCTGGAGGCCATCGCGGCCTTGTCGTCATTGGCGCTGGCGGCCTCGAACCGGGGCAGTTTCCCGATCTGACCGTAGTCGGTGGGCTCGTCGTGCCACTGGGCACTGTTTTCCTCGGTCATGGGGTTTCCTCGGTCATGAATCAATTCTTCCGTATTTGGCGGGCCGCGCCTAAAGCAGGGCCGTTAACGCCCGACGGCGGCCCTCCACTGGGGAGGACCGCCGTCAGTCGTGCTGGGCCCACGCCGGCAGGGTTCCCTGACCGACGCGGAGCGAGGTTAGGGAGCCGGTGGGTGGGGACTAGTCGCCGAGGCGCAGGCCGGTCTTGGTGTCGAACAGGTGTACGTGGCCCGACTGGGGGCGGACCCAGATGGACTCACCCTTCATTGGGGGGCGGCGGCCGTCGACGCGGGCCACGATGTCGTGGCTCTGGCCGTCGAGCGTGGTGTGGCCGTAGACGTAAGCGTCGGCGCCGAGTTCTTCGACGACGTCAACCTCGACCTGGAGACCTTCACCCTGGGCGACAGTCTCAAGGTCTTCCGGGCGGGAACCGAGGGTCACGGTCTGGCCGTGGGCTTCCTCGAGGACGTCGCGCGGCACCGGGTAAACGGTTCCGCCGAACTGCACGCCGCCGTCGACGACGGGGAGTTCGAGCAGGTTCATGGCGGGGGAGCCGATGAAGCCGGCCACGAAGACGTTCTTGGGCTTGTCGTACAGGTTGCGCGGGGTGTCGACCTGCATCAGCAGGCCGTCCTTCAGCACGGCGACGCGGTCACCCATGGTCATGGCCTCGACCTGGTCGTGGGTCACGTAGACGGTGGTGACGCCGAGGCGGCGGGTCAGGGACGCGATCTGGGTGCGGGTCTGCACGCGCAGCTTGGCATCCAGGTTGGACAGCGGCTCATCCATGAGGAAGACCTGCGGGTTACGCACAATGGCCCGGCCCATGGCAACGCGCTGACGCTGGCCGCCGGAGAGGGCCTTCGGCTTCCGGTCCAGGTACGGTTCGAGGTCAAGCAGCTTGGCGGCCTCACGGACGCGTTCGGCGCGCTCTTCCTTGCTGACGCCGGCGATCTTCAGTGCGAAGCCCATGTTGTCCGCCACGGTCATGTGCGGGTACAGGGCGTAGTTCTGGAACACCATGGCGATGTCGCGATCCTTCGGCGGGACGTCAGTGACGTCGCGGTCGCCGATGAGGATGCGGCCGGAGTTGACGTCCTCGAGACCTGCAAGCATGCGCAGGGAGGTCGACTTTCCGCAGCCGGAGGGTCCAACGAGGACCAGGAATTCGCCATCGGCGATATCAATGTTGAGCTTGTCAACAGCGGGCTTCTCGGTGCCCGGGTACAGACGTGTTGCGTTATCAAAAGTAACTGTAGCCACAGTTATCAATCCCTTCACCGGCAGGTACGTGCCGGACGATCCGTAGTGAATGGTCGTTTTATGCAGTTGTTAATTCAATTGTGGGATTTCATACGCATACTCCTCGGCCGAAGCCGAGGAGTACCCAGTGACGCCGCACGGTAGTTGTGCGCCACATCACAAACAGAGTATGTCAGATATATGCCAAATGGGCTAAAAAGTTACGGATGTCACACGTGGGGTCCGTCACGTGGCGCCAGAAAAGGGTAGGTATGCTGTGCGCATGACGGCACTGCAGATCTATGTCAGTTTCCCCGGCACGGCGCGTGAAGCACTTGGCTTCTACGCCGACGTTTTCGGCGGAGAGCTTGCGTTGTTCACGTACGAGGAGTTCAACCGCAGCGATGGCCCGCCGGATGCCATTGCCCACGGACAGCTGAACGGCGTAGTCGCTTTGGCGGGGTCGGATGCGGCTGCGGGCGAGAAAAGCGTCCGGTCCGAAGGCCTCATGCTCTCGCTGCTGGGGACCGCCGAACCGTCAGTTCTCCACGAGTGGTTCGACAAGCTCGCCGTTGGCGGCCGGGTGATCGATCCCCTTGCCCCGAAGCCCTGGGGCGCGACAGATGGCCAGGTCCTCGACCGTCACGGACTGCACTGGTTGATCGGCTACGAGCCTGAGTCGTGACCGACGCCCGGTTGACCGCTCAGTAAGCCCGCGTTAGCTCCGGGAGTTGAGGGCCTTCTTCCGCTCACGCAGCAGGGCCTCCAGCAGTTCGCAGACGTGCACCGGCGCCTCCACCCGGAACTCAGCCTGGGTGAAATCGAGCCCCACCTTTACCCCGAGATCGCCCGGGACGAGGCTGGCCAGGGCGTCCTCGTCGGTGGTGTCGTCTCCGGCGAAGGCCACGGCCGTGGCTCCGGCAGCCTGCCGCAGGAAGGCAATGCCCTCGCCCTTGGAGGCGTTCACGACGGAGGTCTCCAGGACGCGGTTGCCCGACTTGAGGAAGACGCCGCTGCGGTCCTGCAGGACCGCCCGCGCCGCGGCGACGGCGTCCTCGGCGACGTCGTCCGCCGCGAGCCGCGTGTGCAGGACGACGCCGGCCGGCTTGTCTTCCAAAAGGGTCCCCGGGGCCTGTTCCACGATTCCCTCAAGCTCCCGGCGGACCTCGGCCAGGAGTTCGCGTTGGGCGTCGTCGAGCATGAGTTCCGAGGAGCCGGGCCCCATCCAGACCTCTGCGCCGTGGCTGCCGATCAGCAGCGTCTCCTCCGGCGGGGAGGCGACGGCCCGCAGGCTGTCCAGCGCCCGGCCGGAGATGAGCGCCGTCGTCGTCCGGGGCAGTTCCGTCAGCGCCGCGAAGGCGGCTGCGGAGCGCGGGAGCGCGCGGGCGTCGCCGGCATGGTCCACGAGCGGTGCCATGGTGCCGTCGAAGTCCATCGCCACGAGCAGGTGCCCGGTGCCGGCGACGCGGCGCACGGCTGCCAGCAGCTCAGGGGAGAGCGAGAGCGGGGCCGTGTTTGGAGTGTTGGTCTCTGAATCGTGGGTTCCGGCGGCGTCAGGAGTCATCGCGTACAACCTTTTCGGCGAGGGCTTTCAGGAAGTCGGAGGACCAGAGGTCGACGTCGTGGTCCAGAATCTGCTTGCGCATGGCCCGCATGCGGCGTGATGCCTCGGCCGGCTGCATGTTGACGGCCCTCATGATCGTGTCCTTGAGGCCGTCAATGTCGTGCGGGTTCATCAGCAGGGCCTGCTTGAGCTGGTCCGCGGCACCGGCGAACTCACTCAATACCAGCGCTCCGTCGTTGTTTGTCCGGGCCGTGACGTATTCCTTGGCGACGAGGTTCATGCCGTCGCGCAGGGCGGTGACCAGCATGACGTCCGCGGCCAGGTACAGGGACACCATCTCTTCGATGGGGTAGCTGTGGTGCAGATAGCGGACGGCCGTGCTCTCCATGGTGTCGAAGGTGCCGTTGATGTGGCCCACTGTGCCCTCGACCTCCTCACGGAGCAGGCGGTACTGCTCCACACGCTCACGGCTGGGGCTGGCCACCTGGATCAGGGTCGCGTCCTCGACGGTGACCTTGGCGTCCTGCAGCAGTTCCTCGTACGCCTTGAGCCTGTGCCGGATGCCCTTGGTGTAGTCGAGCCTGTCGACGCCGAGCAGGATGGTCTTGGGATTGCCGAGGTCCCGGCGGATCTGCTGCGCCCGCTCGATTACCTCCGGCTTCTTCGCTAGCTCGGTGATCTGCTTGACATCAATGGAGATCGGGAACGCCTGGGCCCTCGCGATGTGGGTGGTTTCGCCGTCGGTGCCCCTGACATGGACCTGCTGCTGCTTGACGCTCGCGCCAAGGAAACGCCGTGCGGAGCGCATGAAGTTTCCGGCATCGCTGCTGCGCTGGAAGCCCACCAGGTCCGCCCCCAGGAGGCCGTCGATGATCGCCCGGCGCCACGGGAGCTGGGCAAAGATCTCCGGCGGCGGGAAGGGGATGTGGTTGAAGAACCCGATCTTCAGATCCGGCCGGGCCTCCCGGAGCAGCTTGGGAACCAGTTGGAGCTGGTAGTCCTGCACCCAGACGGTGGCACCCTCGGCCGCATGGCGGATGACGGCGTCGGCGAATCTCCGGTTGACCTTCCGGTACGAATCCCACCAGGTGCGGTGGAACTCCGGAGGGGCGATCACGTCGTGGTAAAGCGGCCACAACGTGGCGTTCGAAAAGCCCTCGTAGAAAAGCTCGATGTCCTCGGTGCTCAGCTGGACGGGGATCAGGTCGATGCCGCCATGGCTGAAAGGCTTGACCGTCTCATCGGGGGCTCCGTGCCAGCCCACCCACGCGCCGTCGGTCTTGGTCATCATCGGGGCCAGGGCTGTCACGAGTCCGCCGGGGGAGCGGCGCCAGCCGTCCTCGCAGCCGGTCTCGTCGGCCGAACAGCGGTCGACGGGCAGCCGGTTGGACACCACCATGAAGTCGAACTGGTCCCCTGCCGCGGCGCCGGTGGGGGCGCTGTCGGTGGCCGTCCGCGCCGCTTCAGTGGTGCTCTGTGTGCCGTGGCCGGCGCTGTCCGTTGCTTGCATTGGTGCCCCCTGGGGTCCGCTCGTGGCTCTCCATCAACCCTAGCCGCCCGGAATCTTCCGGGCTATTCGTCCGTTGGGCAGGCGGAAGGGAAACTTGAAAGCGCAAGTTCTCGGGTTTCTCCCCTAAAATGATGACGTTGCCACTGAGTGGACCGTCCCTGGCCGAACGACCCGAGGAACCAATGAGCCCCGCAAACGAACCCCGACTGTCTAAGGCAGAGCGCACTGCCGCGGCGCGCGAGAAAGCCCGCGAGATCCGCGAGGCGCAGCTGAAGAAGGAGAAGCGCAACAAGCTGCTGATCGGCTGGGGCATCGTTGCCGCCGTCATCGCCATCATCGTGATCGTCGCGCTGGTTGTCACCTCCAACATCAAGAACAACGCCCCGGTTGCCGACGAGGGACCCACGCCGGCCAACGGCAACATCCACGGCGGTGTCACCCTGCTGGCGAACACCGACGTGGCGAAGACCGATCCCGCAACCGTGAAGCTGTCCGACCTCCCGTCCGCTCCGGCCACGCCGCCGTCTCCGGTCACGGCCCCCGGCGCCGAGGCTGAGGCCGGCAAGCCGGTCAAGGTGGTCCTTTACATCGACTTCATCTGTCCCGTCTGCAAGAACTTCGAGGCGCAGTACAACGAGACGCTCACCAAGCTGCGCAACGAGGGCAAAATCACCGTGGAGTACCGCCCGCTCGGATTCCTGGACAGCCGGTCCACCACGAACTACTCCTCGCGCGCGGCCAACGCCGCAGCCTGCGTGGTCAACGAATCCCCGGAGAAGTACTCGGACTTCGTCGACGTGCTGTTCGCCAAGCAGCCGGCCGAAGGCAGCGCCGGACTCTCCGACAACGAGCTGAAGACGCTGGCCACCGACGCCGGGGCCAAGAGCATCGAGACATGCGTGGATGGCAAGACCTACCGTCCGTGGGTGAAGCACACCACCCAGGAGGCCACGGTAATCGGCATCACCGGCACGCCCACCGTGTTCGTTGAAGGCAAGCAGTGGGGTGTCGGCGACAGCGCCCAGACCCCGTTCGACCAGTACCTGCAGGCCGCGATCGACGCCAAGAAGTAACCGCACAACGGCACATGCCGTTGAAGGCGCGCAGTTAAAGGCCACAAGTTGATGGCCCGGCCCCGGATCGTTCCGGGGCCGGGCCATTGCTTTGGGTTCGCTTTAGGCCTTCGCTGGGCGGGAGGGGCGTTGCGCGTTTTTCTCTGGGTTTTTCTCACCGGGCGTCGGTGGGCTAATCTTGTCTAGCGTCCTGACATCCACGCCATTTTGTGGCCCGGAGTTGTGTCAGGCAGCAGGAATGCCTCCTTAGCTCAGTTGGCCAGAGCACCGCTCTTGTAAAGCGGGGGTCGTCGGTTCGAATCCGACAGGGGGCCCCACGAAGAACCGCGCCGCTACTGGGAACTAACCCGGTGGCTGCGCGGTTTTGCTTTGCCCGCCTCCGGGCAGCCCCTCCAAATCCCCTCCGTTGCGCCATTGGCGGTAGGAGGGCTGGTTCAATGGATGCATGGTATTTGTTCCGTTCGACGCCACTGAAGATGAAGTTTCTGCCTTGTCCGTCATCCGTGCCGGCATACCGGACTCTATGGAGGCACCGCTGCGCTCCTGGATCACCCAACAGTTTCAGGGACAGTACTCAGGCATGCACGATGAGCATATGGCGAAGCTGTCCTTGGTCCATGAGGTTCAGGCTGCGCTTCGCCTGACACTTGGTGCACCTGCTTCGGGGTTCATGCCTCGGGACAATGTCGTTGGCGCCATTTACGCAAAAGGCGAGCAAACAATCATGCGAGTAACTGATTTTCTGCTGAGTCGTCTTCCGGTGGCTGCTGATCACGTTCGATCCCTGTCTCGAACCTTAGATTGGTCCCACTCGAAGTATCGCGTCGACATCTCAGGCGGGGTTCCACGGCTGGCCCTTCGCTTGCCGGCAGGCATCGCAGAGACCGTGCAGGGCGTAGTGAATCAAGCAGGTGATGCCGGTTCTTTGTTGCTGAAGGCATGGCACTACGCCTTTGGAATGGAACCTCAACCGGCTGAGGCCATGGACTTCGCCGTCAAAGCGGTTGAACGGGCCGTCACCCCGGTTGTCTGTCCCAATCACCCCAAGCCGTCGTTGGGCATTGCGGTCGCCTACATCCGAGACCAACGCAACTGGGCCCACAATCTGAGGACAGACGGGGACAAGGCGCCGCCGAACACGACGATCCACCACATGCTGCAAACTCTGTGGGCTGGTCAGCACTACCGCCACGTAGATCAGAACGCCGTGTCCCCCACGCTGGAACAAGCTCAGGCGCACGTTCAGCTCGCAGCGCTGCTCGTTGGCTGGTTTTCGTCGGGAGTTGTCACCCGGAGTTCGTCCGGTGCGGTTGCCTGAGCATCCACGAAGAACCGCGCCGTCGCTGCAATCTAGTCCAGTGGGGCGCGGGGTTTTTCCCCGTTCCGGGGGCCTCCTCTCCAAACCCTGCGCGGGGCGGGTGCCGTCCAGCTTCGATATCCTTATGGACTTTTCGGCCAGCGTCTGGCGATTCGGACCGTGGGAGGGTACGTTCCGCCTTGCGGACGCCCCATCCTCCATGCTGACTTGAACTGAAGCAGGGTGTGTCCTCTGGTCACTAGTGGAGGAAGGCCGCTCCCATCCGATAGCCTCAGCTCATGACATCTTGGCTCGACGACGTTACGTTCATTCCTGGCAACACCCGTAGCAATCGGACGCGGTCCATGACTTCTTGGGTCGACGACCTTACGTTCACTCCTGATAACACCCGTAGCAATCGGATGCGGCCCAAGAAGGAGAGCTCTCCCTACTATGGCCGGCCAGATTCGGAGTGGGCAGACATAACACGAGGGCTATTGCGCCAGCAGCCACTGACCGGTCCCACACTGACCGCCGCCGTGCTGAAAAGCTGGTCCGACATCTTTGAATCGCAGATTGGTGTCGCCAAGATAGGGGTGGATGTCGAGCCATCACCGCAGGTGATGGGTTTCTTGCTTCATGAACTCATTCCACTGACTATTAGCAAGACTCTCCCCGAATGGCGACGCGACTCAGGCAGCCGCGAAAAAGATCTCGTCTACGTACCGGATTCCCTGTTCTCTATTGAGATAAAGACTTCCTCGCATGCCAGCGGAATCTTCGGGAATCGGAGCTTCGGGCAAGATACCGACGACGTCGCGAAGAAGGCGAAGTCGGGCTACTATTGTGCGGTTAACTTTCAGGCATGGAGTGTGTCTTCAACGCCCAAAATCAAGTCGATTCGGTACGGCTGGCTCGATTCGACTGACTGGGTGGCTCAGGCCTCCGCCTCCGGCCAACAGTCCTCGCTGCCGGGCCTTGTGTATGCCAGGCAGCTCCCGCTCGTCTTCTCGGATGTGTCTGCTAGATAAGCGAAAGCTGCTCATGATCTAGGGCGACATTGAGTCGTTGCAGCCTCGTTGCCGTCGTCTCGATATAGTCGCTGCGCAGTTCGAATCCGACCACATTACGTCCAAGCCGACGGGCTACAGCAGCAGTCGTCCCCGAGCCCATGAAGGGGTCCAGGACCAAGTCCCCCGGATTTGTGGACGCGAGAATGACGCGCTCGATGAGAGCCTCCGGAAACTGCGCGGGGTGCGGCATGCGTTCGACCGAGGAACGCCCAGCGCCGGAGGTTACTTTAGGAATTGCCCAGACATCGCCAGGGTTTTTCCCCAATGGGTTGCACTTGAGCTTGCCGTTCTTCTTCTGGTTCGGATATTTCACATCTGGATCACGCACGTCGTCCAGATTGAACGTGTACTTGTTCGGGTCCTTGACGTACCAGAGCAGCTTCTCGTTGCGTGGGGCGAAAGTCTTGCGGGTAGATACACCCGCCCCGTATGTCCATACGACTTCCTGAAGCATGAAGAACGGCGTCTTGTCCCACAACATGTAAGCGAGAGGGACCGCCTTGCCTTCGTCGGTCACGGGCACATATCCGATATTGAGCCAAAATGCCCCGTTGGCCGTCGTGAGGCGGTGGACACCAGCCATCCAGTTCTCGCACCAAGAGAGGTATTCGTGCAGCGGCAGAGGGCTCTCGTACTCTTTGCCGATGTTGTACGGGGGCGATGTGACTGTCAGCTGAACGCTTTCGGGCGGCAGCTGCTCCATGAGAGAGCTGCAGTCTCCCTGATAGATGAGAACAGAATCGTGTTCGTATGCGGCGGGACCGAGTATGGAGCGGACATCGTCAATCGAGAGCATTAGGCTGACCTTCTTGGGAGGAGTATCGAGACAACTTTAGCTGGGGGCACCGACGTTCATGCTCCTGCTTGCACCGTGTGTGGTGTTCTGCCCTCCTCCGCCGAGGCACTTATGAGTCTCCGCAGTTCGGAGTAATCCTTCTTGTACATGTGGGCGTAGACGCCGTCCGTAACGGCGATGGAGCCGTGGCCCATCAGTCGGGACAGCTCGAACATGGACACCCCGTAGCTCACCATCAGCGAGGCGAAGGTGTGCCGAAGCTCATGGAACTTCAGCGTGGGCATGCCCAGTTCCCTGGCTGCCGGCTTGAATGAGTAGCGATAAAACCCTTTGGGGTCGTAGGCGCGGTCATAGGTGGCCAGGGGGTGCCCCTTGATCTTCCCGGGCCACAGTCCGGCGTCGGGGTCGGAGCGGCTGGGGTGCTGCCCGAGGTAGGCCGTCAGTTCGTCAATGAGGGAGTCGCTGAGCAGCGGAACCGACCGCCGGGACCTCTCCGACTTAGGCGTCGTGTAGATCCAGCCTTCCTTGACCCAGGTCATCGTGCGCTCAACGCGGACCTCCTTGTGGAGCAGATCTATATCGCGGATGCGCAGAGCCCCGAGCTCGCCCGAACGCAGCCCCGTCCACACAGCGAACCGGACGATCAGCCCGTGAGCTTCGAACGCATCCAGTCGGTCCGCCAGGCGGCCAACTTCGGCCAAGGTAAGGAAGTTCGGGTTGTGCTGGGGGAGCCGGGGCTTTTTCAGGGCGTCCATGGGGCTGAACGGTATGAGCCGGTGGTTTACGGCGTACGTGAAAATCTTCTGGACGCGCAGGAACGACCCGCGCACGCTACCTTCCGACCGAGCCTTGCCGCCGGGGATTGGCTTAGCCCGAAGGTCAGCGAGCCACTTCTCGATGTCCTGGCTGGTGATCGTGGATATTCGCCGCGACCCGAACGCGGGGTATGCGTGTACCCGAAAGGTCATCTCGTAGCCTTCCAAGGTCTTCCGCTTGAGGCGAGCCCTGTCCGCCGCGAGGCACTGCTCGGCCACTTCCTGGAAGGTCTTGGCATTCTTGACGAGTGGGACAGTGCTGTTGCCCGCATCTAGCTCGTTCTCCACTTTGAGGGCAAAGCGCTCGGCTTCTCGCTTGATCTTGAACGTGCGCTGTTTGTGGCGCGTGCCGTCCCGCCATCGCACTTCGTAGGCGGTGTCGCCGTTGGAACGGGTGAGTGCCTTGATGTGTGCCATTGTGCTTTTCCTTTCCTTCGCGCGGCCTCGGCTGGCTAGTCCAGCTACCCCGCGCCCGCCGCCCTTCGGGGCTTCGTAAGCGATCGCGTTTGCGCGCGACCCGTTTCTACCCGCGACGTGCGAGAACCGGCGGATGCTCGCGGATACGCGGACCTTCGAATGAGAGAAGCGGAGCTTCTCTAGGGCGATGCTGCTTCCCACTCCTTGCAGGCCGCGTACGCGCGACGCACCGTGCTCTCGTGCCAGGTGGTCAGCCCGGTGGGGGATACATATCCGTCTGCGGTCAGGTCTCGGGCGACCGTACCGAACGAATCCCCAGCTTCGCGGCGCTCGCAGATGCGGTTCAGCAGATCCGCCGGGATGGACGTGCGCCGTCCGTTGTGTTTGCCGTCGCGCTTGCGAGCCGCGAGAGCTTCCTTTGTGCGCTGCGAAATCATGCGGCGCTCGAACTGTGCGAACGTAGCCAGCATGTTGGCCATTGCCTCTCCGGCGGGCGTGGCCAGGTCTATCGCCACGTCCAGCATCACTAGGTTCCAGCCCTGGGTCTGGGCCGTCTCTATGATGTCGGCCGCGTTCTTGGTAGACCGAGCCATCCGGTCCATCTTCGTAACCATCAGCGCGTCTGCCCGGCCCGCCCGCAGGAGGTCCAGGGCCCGCCGCAGCTCGGGGTTGATGTGCTTCCCAGAGCAGCCCAGGTCCATCACAATCTCGAAGTCCCAGCCGCGCCTTTCGCACTCGTCCGTGATGTGGCATATCTGGGCGGCCACGCCCAACCCGGATTCTTCCTGCTCGTCGGTGCTGACGCGCACATACCCGATGACGCGCCTTCGATCGTTGTCCACCGCTCAGTCCTCCTGGTGGAACGTGACAGACCGGGCATGGTGGCCTTCTCCGGATTTTCTGTATGCGCCATTGGTCCGCCGCGTGTAGCGGAACGTAGGCGTCGTGCCGGACGGGTGCTGAACGCGAATCCACACGCTCGACGCGCTAACTCGGACCACTTCGCCCGTGACGGGCTGTCCGAGCATGCTCACGGTTGCCTTGGTGCCGATGCAGGGAATCATCGGTTCCTCCTTCGTTGAAATTCGCTCTTCAAGGCTGAAACGTCCGTTTACGCTTTCCGCCTTGAGAGAGAATCGAACTCCATTCGGCGCAGAATCGCTACATCGCCCATAAATTCGGCTCTAACGAGCGGTTTTCGCATGAGCCACACGCTCCCTAGCTCTCTGCCGGCTTCTCTGGCGTAGGGCCCATTAGCGCCCCGCCGGAGGTGATTCCTGCCAGCCCGTCCCATATGGGGTGGGTCCGGAGGAGGGCTTCCCGCTTTGCAGTGGCGCTGGCGGCTAGAAGCTCTACACACGCGGCGTCGCTGTAACCCCGCACTACTGCGCCGACGAACTTCGTGGCCAGGTCGTGCTTTTGGCCGATGGTTGCCCACCGCACCTGTTCCACCAGCGCCTGCCGGGGCACCGCGTTGGGTTCCGGAGCTTCCAACTCGTCGAAAGCGCGTATTAGCCCGACCCACGCCCTTCTGCTGTCGGCCATGACGAACGCCGTAGCCAGCGCAACGACCAGCGCTCGCCGTTCCTCTTCCGTAAGGGCGCTGAACCGCGTCACCGAGAAATCCTCTGTCGCCGTTTTTGGAGCGTGACGGACGGGGCAGGCTTCGCCGGTGCTTCGAGGGCGAGGCTTTCGTCCGGCGTGGCCTCGCCGAGGTCAACGAGGAATGCGCCCGTTTCGACGAGATGCTCGAAGCGGCTAACTGTCATATCGACGGACTGCTTCCCGGCGTAGCCAGCCCGGCTCAGAAGGTCCTGGGCGATCTGCGTCCGGACCTTGACGTCGTTGACGGGGTCCTCCATGAACCGCACGAGCAGGGCAGCTGCGTCGTCGGCGGCTTCTGCTATGCGCTGAGCTGCTTTCCTCTTGACCTGGGGTGCGCCGCCGCCATGCATCCTGCACACAGCGCCGCCTCGGATTGCCCAGTTCTTGCACTCGCTCCCAGACTTGCGACGCGCACTGCATCGGGTCTGTAGTTCCTTGGGGTGGCCCATCGCATTTCTCCTTAGTTGTTGAAGTTGAGTGTGTACCTCCGTCTCGGGGTACACACTCAAGGCCTGTCGTGTTCTTCCCTCGTGTGTGTGTCCCCTAAAGGGAGGTACACACACCCACGGATGAGAACCGGTGGGGGTGGTTCTCACTGGTTCTCACTGGTTCTCACCGCTGTAGCTTTCAACGAGAGCTTCTGGTTGGGGCTAACGCTCCCGCGCTTATGGAGAACAGCATTGCTGGGACCATTGCGGCGTTCGAGCCAACCCCGCTGGACCGCAAGATCTAGGGCTTCTCGCTTGTACTCGGGCTTCAGGCCGCTCATCCGGGACTGGATTTCCCGTGTGTTGAGTTCTTCACCCTCCTGGAGTTGGTCCCACGCCTCTCTAGCCATCCGAATGTTCCTGGTCTCCTTGGCCGACGTACTGCTCCCATCCCAGACAAGAGAGCGCGTCACCGGGTTGTATGAGAGGCCGCCGAACTGCTGCAGGTCCACATCCCGACCAAGCGCGGACAGGTACCTGGCGGCTGATCCCTGGCCCACGAATGACCACTGAACGTCCTGCCAGCCCGTGAGCCGGGTAGAGCCCCGACCGCGAAGCCGCTGAATCTCGTTGGTTGAGGCTTCATCGAGGTCCACGCCCTGGCTGGCGTGGTGAACGAGAAACGCCGTTTCAACCCCGGCGCGGCGCTTGATCCTGTCGATGGCCTTGAGCCATGCCCCGTTTTCCGTCGCGGAGTTTTCCTCACCGTCGAACAGGGCCGACTTGGGGTCAATAATCCAGACGGCCACTTCGTACTTCTTCAGCCAGGCCACGGTCCAGTCCTCGACATCCTGGACCTCGAACGGCATATGCGCCCCACGCATGTGCAGGGGCACAACCCGGTCCGGATTCTCGATGCCCAGGGAACGCAGCCACTCCTTCGCCTGAGCCTCCACGAGTTCTGCGTTCCACCACGCGACCTTCCTTCCCGCACCGAGCGAGTCCTTGACGGGGAAGTAGCCAAACAGCGGAGCGTCGTCTACCAGCGCCCGGATCACGTTCAGGACGAGCACCGTCTTTCCGGCCTTGGCTTCGGCGATCACCGCGATGTTGGCGCCGTGGAAGGCCAGGTTTTCGAAGTGCCAGGCCAACTTCACGTCGGGTTCCAACAGCTGGTCAGCCAGAGTGCCCTTGTCGTCCGGCGGGGTCCACCCGTCCGCTGCTACTAGCCGCCGGGCAGCGTCTCGGATTCGAATCCGCTCGGCTTCTTCGCCGATCTTTTGCTCGAAGTTTGCGCTCTTTTCGTCTGCCGGCGTCCAAGGGGCACCGTTGGCCGCGTCTAGCAGCGCTTCCCGTACTTCCGCCGCGTCGCGCAGCTTGAGCGCGTCCCGGAGGTCGGCCTTGTCCAGCGCTGCCAGTTGGGCGATGTTGAAGATGTAGGGGGTTGCCCCGCCGTCCAGCAACGCCCGAGCCGTCGTGTGCGCTCCCTTACGGCCCGTTTCGTCGTTGTCGTAAGCAACGACGACCTTCCACCCCGCGAGCACGGCGCAGTGCTGCGGCGGAGTCAATGCTCCGCCGGTATGGCAAAGGGCAGGAATGCTTGCGCCGAGTGCGGCAAAGTAGTCGCTCTCACCCTCTGTAAGGACGACGACGCCGGGTTCTGCCGGAAGACGATCCACGCCCATGAGGTGTGCGGAACCATGCCCAGGCCACCAGATCCGTTGAAATTTTCGTGAGTGTCCCTGGAGAAATGGATTCCAGAGCCGCACTCCGACCAGCTCTCCGGCCTGGTTGCGGATCGGAAGGGTCATTCGCACGCCCCAGTTCAGGCCAGAACTAGGGTCGGCATAGAAGCCCCTAACGCCGAGGCCGGAGCAGCGAATCTGTTCGTGCGACAGCCCGAGTTCGCGGGTCAGATAGTCCAGATAGGGCTGGCGCCCGTCCTTCCACTGCTCAGAGTTGTCATCGGTGAGGTAGCCAGCCCATCTAGTGAGCTCCCGCTCGCTGGGCAGCGGCACCTGTACGGCGCTGTCCTCGTCCAATGCAGTCCTACGCCGCGTGTCCGGCGTCCACACCAGCTCGTTGCCGAGCTTGTCCCGGAGCATGGACAAGAAGTCCGCGTTCCGCTCGTCATCGCATCCGCGAGACCCGCACTTGTAGAGGGGGAAGCCGTTGTCGCCGTCGCGCTTGAGGTATCCGTCGGGCTTGTCCTGGGGGTTGTAGGGGTAGCCGGCGGGGTCGGCGAACTGGGCGGACTGATGAATGGGACAGTAGAACACCCAGCCGTCGCTGACGTGCCTGGCCTTCAGGATTCCTGCTGCTTGCTCGGCCTTGCCCGAGCCTGTAGTGATCGCGGTTACGGGCATCGGGTTCTCGTGCTCCTCGGTGCTGGCTTGGCAGAAGGGGCGCTGAGTTCCGCGAGCCGCTGACTGAAGCGCATCGGCCTGTAGTGGTAGGGAGCTTCCTTGGTTGGTGCTGCATCAATCCAGACAGCCACGCCTGTGCTGTCGCCGGTCTCGTCAAGGAGGGCAAGTATGTCGAAGCCTCGGTGGGGGTAGCGGGGCTTCGGCCCAGCGAAGAACATGGACCACAGTTCCGCGGCGATGTCCCGGGAGGACCGCCCAAACAGGCTGCCGTTGTGCTCCTGAGCGCGGAGGCGCGTAGCTACCCAGCCGGCAACGGTGTAGTCGCGGTCCTCTGTGGGTTCTACCGAGAGATCGACGCTGACGGCGACGGTAGCGAGCTCCGTGGGTGTTAGGCGGTGTATGGGCCACCTACGGGCCAGCGGGTCCGGACCCCGGTCCGCCTCGGACCAGCGGACGAAGCCTGGAGGTAGGAGCGGATACCGCGTGCGGAGAGTTAGAGTAGCCTCGACCATTGGTTTCCAGGCCTTTCGTTGGTTAGTCGTTTGGAGCCCCGTCGCTTTGTATCCAGAGCGGCGGGGCTCCCTTACTTGGTTCACTTGCCGAAGCGATAGAGGTAGGAGCGACGCAGCGTGGGAAAAGTGCTCTGGAGACGGCTGAGGGAGCCCACAGGGTCCAGTAGCTCGTTCACGACGTGGCCGAGCCGGTCGTTCTTCTCCACGATCCGGCGGGCGAGCCGGTTGACCTCTCCTTCCAACGCGAAGAACTCCTCTTGCAGGGCTTCCTGCGAACCAGGAGTGTTGTGCAGGGCCGTGAGGAGCTGGGCGACGCGTACGCGGGCGTCTTCGAGCGCCGCCATCTCGGGTTCGAGCTGCCCAAGGAACTCGGTGGCAGTGTTGGCCTGGCGTTCCGAGTGGCTCATCACCGCCTGCGTCAGCTCCGCTACCGTCTCCCGAACCGCCGCCTTGCCGTCAACAGTCAGTCCGGCCACGCTGATGGCCTGGTCGTTGACCAGCTCAGCGGCAGCTTCGCCGACCGTGTATGTGTTCATTTGCATCGGGTTATGCCTTCCTGTTGGCGCGACGGTTACGCACCTGCAGCCTGAGCTGGTCAACAACGTTGTCTGTGGTCTGCCGTTCGAGGGCCTTTTCTGCCATGACGTACTCTGTCCGTGCGAGCGCTTCCATGGCCGCCTCGACGCCCTTCAGCGGTTCAAGGCTGGACAGACGGTTGGCCGCGACGACGGCTCGGGGTGCGGGGGACAGGAGTGCATCCCCTACGTTGTGGACTACGGGTTCGAGGCTCACTTGGGTGCCCTTCTGCTGGTGTGGGTTGTTCCTACGTCGAGGAGATGTGGCGCTCCTGCGGAGCGCAGGAGTTCGACAACGGCGCGGCGGACGATCGAGCGTTGGGATTCACCGGTCGTTTCGGCGAGGTGCTGGAGAGCGCTGTACGCGTCCGGCGGGAGCTGAGCCTTGATCCACTTCCAACCGTCGGTGACGGCCGTGCCGGGAGGGTTGACGCCGTGGAGGACGTAGCGATCTTTGCCGTTTGGAGGGACGCTTGAGCTCATGATCGCTCACACCCCGAACTGGGAAACAAACAGGAACCATCCCGCGCCGACCTACGGAGCGAAGGCGGTGCCGTGGATTCCACCACGTCGGCAGGGAGACCGCGACACGGCGTCCGAGTACACCGGTGAGAAGCTGAAGGACTAGTCATCGGCACGCACCGCCCGGACGGTGTTCGTGTCCAGGTACTCGTTCAGATCCGTAAGCCTGAATCGCAAGTACTGCCCAAGCCGGACGTACGTGATGCGGTTTTTGCGGGCAGCGTCGCGGACTTGCCGCTCGGTCATGCCGAGATACTCGGCAGCGGCAGCAGGGGTGTATGCGGGAGGGTTGGTGTTGCGGGGCAATTGTGCCACTGGTGGCTCCAGAAAGTACGGGGAGCTGCGTTCGGGCACAAAAAAACCGTGCAGCTCCGACGGAAAATGTCGGTGCTACACGGGACAAGTAGTCTTGGTGCCCGGTGGAGTCTGGACTGATAAACGGTCAGTCCACGTTCTTTGCCGGCGTCCATCGTCGGGACACTGCGCCCCTAGATCCCTTTGCCCTACTGGGCCATCTCTAGTGTGGTCGTCCGTTCGTATCGGACGAGAAAAACGATACCTCGCCGGGGGCTGATGGCGCTAATCGTAGGCGACCCCTCCGCATCCCGGGGCCAGTCGTGCCATCCGCTACTGTTGGGCGCGTGACACTTTACGGGGAACGTATGCGCGTTCAGCAGTTGGAACTGGCAGAAGCTGAGGGAACGAGTCATTGGACGATGTCTGTTCCGCCGCAGGTCAAGGTGAAGATCGCACATCTTTTCAAGGCCGAGAATTCATACCTCAACGTCCTTAACCCGGGCCGGTTCGCCGAATTGGTGGCTGCTCGCGTCTCTCGCAGCGAGGGCCTCCTTCTCGATACCATCACTTTCGAGGAGCTCGCGAGGATGGAGGATCAGCCTCTGTTCCTTTCATTTGTGGAGGCCATCCACGCCCAGACGGTCGTGGGTGGCTACGGACGTTCCCAAGGTTTCGTCGAGAGCGTCAACCGGATTTTCGAAGCCCATCGTGTGGCTTTCCGTCTCGTGGCCGAGTCTTCTGAGATCGTCCCGTTGGATTCTCTTGAGCTCCACACGACGGTGGTCGAACCTGTAATCAGATTGCTGCATGGTCGTCCGGACCTCCAAGGCGCGCAGATCGCCTACATGGATGCGCTCAACGAGATCGGGGACGGCAAGCCAGCTGACGCGATTACTGATGCTGGGACGGCGCTGCAGGAAACCTTCAAGGCGTTGGGCGTGCCCGGGAAGGTCCTTGGCAAGCAGATCATTTCCGTGCGTGTGAGCGGCCAGCTACCTGGGCGCGACGCCCCTATGTTGGATGCTGTCGTGAAAGCTATGGAGTGGGTGGCCTCGGAACGGAACCAGAACGGCGACGGACACAACGTCACTGATGCGAAGCTGGATGACGCGTGGCTCATCGTCCATGTTGTCGGAGCGCTGATCGTTCGGTTGGCCGGCTCTCCTCGCGCATAGCCCCTCCGAATCCCCTCCAGCCTCGCCACGCGGAGGGGTTCTAACGTCTACGAACGTGTACGCAGCGGGTGCTATCTGGGGGCTGAAATTCCTGTAAATCCGGGACCGAAGCGCGCCTCTGCGTGCAAGTTCGCACGCCTAGTTAAAGCTTCAACCTAGGGCTTGTAAAGCGGGGGTCGTCGGTTCGAATCCGACAGGGGGCCCCACGAACCCCTCCGTTCCGGCGATTTTGGCCGGGACGGAGGGGTTTTCTTATGTCTTAAAACGGGCGGCGGCCCCGGCTGTGGAGGTGGGCGGGCTGAACCTGGCGGCCGTCCCGTGGTGACGGGCCGCCGTCGTCGTTCAATCAGAAGCGCAAGGCGAAGGGCGGCGTTCGACTGCTTCTCCACAAACGAGGCGCCAAGGCGCCTCGTCTATGGAGCCTCTGCAGTCTCTCTTAAGCCAAGCGGGTTAGGCGCGCCTGTCGCCGATGTTCTGCTGAGCTACCAGCCGCGCTCGGCGAGGCGGTGCGGCTGCGGGATCTCGTCGACGTTGATGCCGACCATGGCCTCGCCCAGGCCGCGGGAGGCCTTGGCGATCTCGTCCGGGTCGTCGTAGAACGTGGTGGCCTTCACGACGGCGGCGGCCCGCTGGGCCGGGTTGCCGGACTTGAAGATGCCGGAGCCGACAAACACGCCGTCGGCGCCGAGCTGCATCATCATCGCGGCGTCGGCCGGGGTGGCGATGCCGCCGGCGGTGAACAGCACCACCGGGAGCTTGCCGGTCGCGGCAACTTCCTTGACCAGTTCGTACGGGGCCTGCAGCTCCTTGGCCGCGAC
>NZ_JBFUAU010000031.1:0-27528 GCF_056406115.1 Arthrobacter sp. P1_D4
GCCGGCCTGGCCGAAGTCATGGGCGGCACGCCCCAGCAGGTGGAGAACGCCGCGGAAATCGCGATGGAACACAACCTGGGCCTGACCTGCGATCCGATCGGCGGGCTCGTGCAGGTCCCGTGCATCGAACGCAACGCGATCGCCGCCGCGAAGGCCATCAACGCCGCCAAAATGGCGCTCTGGGGCGACGGCACGCACCGGGTCTCCCTGGACGAAGTCATCGTGACCATGCGCGAAACCGGCAAGGACATGAGCTCCAAATACAAGGAAACCGCAATGGGCGGCCTCGCCGTCAACGTCGTGGAGTGCTGACCTCAGCCGTCGGCAGACGCCGCGGATTGCCCTGGAGGTCCATGGCTTCATGGATCTGCAGGGCAAACCAGAGTTGCGCCAGCGTGGAGGTTTCGGTCATATCAAGGCCTGTCAGCTCACTGATTTTCCGGATGCGGTAGATGATGGTCTGCCGATGCGCGAACAGGGCCGCCGCCGTTTTCTGCCAGGACCGTTGCATGTCAAGGAACGTCTTCAGCGTCAGGATGAGGTCCCCGTTTTCTCCCTGTTCGTATTCGAAAATGGGTCCGAGCAGCCGCTGGACCAGTGCGTTCCCTTCCTCAAAGCTGGTGAGCCCCAGCCACGAGGGTCCCTCGGCGTAGCGGACCAACCGCTCGCCGGTGCTCGATGCCGTCCCAAGCGCCCACATCGATTCCTGCAAAGCTCTCTGCGTTCCAGCGGCCGCGGAAGGCCGGCTGATCCCGATCCTCACGTCCAGGGGGGCGGCATGCCGCAGAAGATCGTCGGTGCAGTCTGAGGCGACAGCCAAGTGCAGTGTATTGAACCTGCGCTGGCACGCCGTCGGATACCCGTGTCGCCAAAGATCAACGTGGATCCCGGCCAGACTCTCGCCGTCCTCGCTCGACATCGAGATGATGAGGAATTCCCGTGTCGAAATCCCGAACTCAGGGAGCCGGCTTTCAATGTCGGCGATGCCCAGGCGCCCGTCGAAGGCCTGCAAAAGGAACTCCGCACCCAGCCGGCGCTGGTTCTCGAGGGACAGTACCGTCCGCGACAGCTCCAGTCCAAGGACTGTGGCCGCATGGAGCAGCACCACCGCATCCGGGAGTGGTTCGGATTTCGGCAGCACCACCAGAAGCGCATTGGCGTGAGTCGGAATATCCATCATGAGGAGGTGGCCGTCCCCCAAACGGTGCCACTGGAACTTCTTGCTGGCGACCGGCGACTTGCTGGTCAGCGGTTCAAGCTGCTGCCTGAGGTCCGGCGGCAGCGACTGGCCTCCCGGATGCCAGGCATGCAGGCAGCGTCGATCAACCACGAAGAGGTTGGCGTCGAGTTCAGCTTCGATGCCCAGGATCAGGCTTAGCCACTGGTTCTCAGATGGCCCCGCCAGCCGCAGCAAGTCATAGATGCGGGCCGTCTGACGCAGTCTGCGGGACTCCTCAAGCAGTGAAGACTCCGCGACCGAACGTGCGATGGCGATGAACGGCAGCGGGTAGGGGATGTTGATGACCGGCAACGGCAGGCGGTCACAGGCTTCGAGGAACTGGGGCTGGAGCTCAGGGGCATGCATCTGCTCGCCGATCGCCAGGGCACTGGCACCTGCGTTGACCAGTGCCTCGGCCAGCTCAACCTGCCCGTCGGGATCCGCGGGAATGGAGAGCCCGTTGGTCATCATGAGCTCGCCGCCGGTGATCCATTCCCACAAGCGCGGGAGGTCGGAGGTGTGGGCCCAGGTGACCCGGTTGCCCAGGCCCGCGGAGCCCGCCAGCAGGGTCAGGCCCAGCTGGGGTTCGGCCAGCAGTTCGGCCACGGTGATCGCCATGTGTGATTCCTGTTCGTATGTCCGGAGGCCATCCCCAAGCCGCTTATACACATGTATAAGCCCCTCGGTTATTTGTAGTCAATCGGCGCATGTACCGCGTGACGCCGATCACTAATAGTTAAGGCATAGACCTCAACCGGCGCAGAAGCTCAGCTCAGAGAAGGACATCTGCCAGGCCGGCTGAACCCAAGCAACTGGAGGACCCCTGTCATGACCACGCACAAGCCAATCGGCCCCGTCGACGCAACAAAAGTCCCTCGCTACGCGGGCCTGGGAACCTTTGCCCGGCTTCCTCAGATCGACCGCGTGCCGGACTATGACATTGCGATTGTCGGTGTCCCGTTCGACGGCGGTACCTCCTTCCGCCCGGGCGCCCGCTTCGGTCCGGCCGCTGTCCGTGAAGCGTCGCGGCTCCTGCGCCCCGGCTACCACCCGGAGCTCGACGTCGAGCCTGTGTACGAAGCCCAGGTTGTTGACGCGGGTGACATCGCCTGCACCCCCTACGACATCGGCCGTGCAGTCCGCGAGATCGAGGAGCAGGCCCTCCCGCTCCTCGGCGACGCCGGCTCCGGCAAGAGGCTCATCTCTATCGGCGGCGACCACACCATCGCGCTCCCGATGCTACGGGCGCTGAACAAGGTCCACGGTCCGGTGGCCCTGCTCCACTTCGACGCACACCTGGACACGTGGGACACCTATTTCGACCAGCCGGTCACGCACGGAACCATCTTCCGCCGGGCCTTCGAAGAGGGCCTTCTCGTCGAAGACAAGTCGATGCACGTGGGCATCCGCGGCCCGGTTTATGACCGCAACGACTTCCTCCGCGACCACGAGTTCGGCTTCCAGATCATCCGCTGCTCGGATCTGGACGTCATCGGGGTTCCGGCCGCGATCCAGCGCGTCAAAGAGCGGCTGGGCGACACCCCTGTCTATGTCTCCATCGACATCGATGTCCTCGACCCGTCCTACGCGCCGGGCACCGGCACTCCCGAGATGGGCGGGCTCCACTCCCGCGAACTGCTGGCCCTGCTCCGCGGACTGGACGGCATCAACATCGTGGGCGCAGACGTCGTCGAGGTCGCTCCGGCCTACGACCACGCAGACATCACCACACTTGCCGCGGCGACCCTCGTCTTCGACCTCCTCGCCCTGATGGTGAACCGCAGCAAGGCCTCCGCCAACGTCGCCCAAGAGCTGCAAGCCGCCACCGTTTGAGCCACAAAGGGCTGGGCATCGCGCCTGCTTTGTACATATGTACGAACAGGTTTACGGCGTCTATTCAATCGCCGGATTTCCACTGTGACAAAAGTCACGAATGATTGATACATCAGATCCCGTGCCCGACGAAGTGCCGGGACAGAACAAAGAGGTTCCCATGAACTCCAGGAACGCATCATGAGCACGCACCCCACTCAAGCCGTCGCGGCCGAGGTGCCCCGGCTCGAAGACAAGACGATTCAGCCCATCCCCGCCGACGAACGCCACGGCAAAGCACGGGACCTTTTCACCATCTGGTTCGGGTCCAACATCATGATCATGACCATCGTGACCGGGGGACTCGCGACCACGGTGTTCGGGCTCAGCTTTGTGCCCGCCATCGTCGGAATCATCATTGGAAACCTTGTCGGTGGCATCTTCATGGCACTGCATTCGGCCCAAGGTCCGCAGCTGGGCGTGGCGCAGATGATTCAGACCCGCGGCCAATTCGGTTCGTACGGGGCGCTGCTGATCGTTGTCATCGTGGTGGTCATGTACGTCGGGTTTTTTGCGGCGAACCTCGTCTTTGGCGGTCAGGCACTGGCCGCGGTCAGCCCGGGCATCAGTGTTGACGCAGGCATCATTATCATTGGCGTCTTGAGCGTCGTTGCCACCATCTTCGGCTACCGGCTCATCCACGCCTATGCACGCATCTTGAGCATCGTGGCCGGTCTGGCGCTGGTGCTGGCCTTCATCTGGATCTTGGCCGTCCACGGATTGCCGGCCAGCTTCCTGGACCAGGGAAACTTCAACTGGGTTGGCTTCATGGCCACCATCTCCGTCTCCGCCCTCTGGCAGCTCGCCTACGCTCCCTATGTTTCGGACTACTCCCGCTACATGCCGCAGGGCACCGGCTCGGGCCCGGCGTTCTGGGCATCCTACTCGGGCTGCGTCCTGGGAACACTCTTCCCGATGGTGTTGGGTGCCTTGGTGGGAACGCTTGCCCTGACACTGATCAGCGATGGCAGCAGCGTCGAAATAGTCGGGAGTCTGGGTGCCATGCTAGGTCCATGGACCATGGTGATCATCGGAATTTTCTGCCTCGGCGTTGCGGCGTCGAACGCCATGAACCTCTACTGCGGGGTCCTGTGCACGCTCACTATTGGGCAGACGTTCAGGCCGACCTGGTTGCCCCACGCCAAGACCCGGACCATTGCGGCGATCCTCCTCTTCACCCTCGCCCTCTCGATCGCACTGTTCGCCCGCGACAATTTCATCTTCTTCTACACGAACTTCCTCTCCTTCCTGATGTACGTCCTGGTTCCCTGGACGGCCATCAACCTGGTCGACTACTACCTCCTGCGTCACGGCGACTACCGGGTTGAAGACTTCTTCAAGCGCGACGGCGGGGTGTACGGAACGTTCAACTGGGTTGCGATCGGAGCCTATGTTGCCGGCGCACTGATTCAGGTTCCGTTCTCGGCAACAGCGATGTTCACAGGCCCCATTGCCGTAGCGATGAACGGCGTGGACGTCTCCTGGATTGTTGGCCTGGTGGTCGTTGCACCCCTGTACTACTTTGCGGCGCGGGTGTTCCGGAAGAACGCGGAAGCAGCCCCCTTTCAGTCGCCTGCCTTCGCAACTGACCTGATTGAAGCGCCGCGGGCGTAACGCCCCCCCGGGCGTGCACCGCCCACCGCGGGCATACCGCCCGCCCCAACACAAACTCCCGACGCCGAGACCGGCGCACCCCGGGCACATACCGCCCACCCCCACACCAAACTCCCGGCGCCGCGATCGGCGCAGAAAACAAAGGCGAAATATCATGACACTCACTGACACCGAGCAGTTCACAGTCCGACGCTCCGCAACGGAGCAAAGCAGCGCCGGACTCTTGCCACCAGTTTTGCCTCCGGCGGGGCACTTCATCGCTGGAGCGTTTGTTCCCGGCTCCTCGACTCAGCTGATCGACGTCGTAGATCCCACCACAGAGCAGGTCATCGCATCGGTTCAGGCCGGCACGGCCGCGGATGTGGACGTTGCGGTTGAGGCCGCCGTGGCGGCCCAGAAGTCCTGGGGCGCCACGACACCGAAGGAACGCTCCGAGGTGCTGTCCCTGATCGCCAACATCATTGAAGCCAACCGGGAGGCGTTCGAAATCATCGAGTCCGCCAACACCGGCAAACCACGGACCGTCGCGGAGGACGATGTCTCCAGCACCATCGACACCTTCCGGTTCATGGCCGGAGCTTCCCGCACGCTGACGTCCATGGCAGGCGGCGACTACGCCACCGGACACACCTCGGTCATCCTCAGGGAACCCGTCGGCGTCGTCGGCGTCATCACCCCTTGGAACTACCCGCTGCTGATGGCTGCCTGGAAGATCGCGCCCATCCTCGCCGCCGGAAACAGCATCGTCCTCAAACCCTCGGAACAGACGCCGCTCTCGACGCTGAAGCTGGCAGAACTTGTCGCCGGACGCATCCCCGATGGCATCCTCAACGTCGTGACGGGTAAAGGCCGAACCGTCGGGCAGCGACTCTCCGAACACCCTGATGTGGCGCTCATTGCGCTGACGGGGAGCGTCGTCAGCGGACAGGCAGTCGCGGAGACCGCGGCCAGGTCTGTCAAGCGCGTCCATCTGGAACTCGGCGGCAAGGCCCCGGTTGTTGTCTTCGCCGACGCCGACCTCCGCGCGGCCGCCGCCGGCGTGCGAAACGCCGGCTTCTGGAATGCCGGCCAGGACTGCGGCGCCGCCTGCCGTGTGCTCGTGCACGAGTCCGTGGCCGAGGAGTTCACCGAACACCTGGTACGCGAAGTCAGCACGCTCGTCGTCGGTGCTCCGGGCGCAGGGGAAGACGTGGAAATCGGTCCCATGATTTCGCGCCCGCACTTCGAACGCGTGAAGGAAGCCCTTGCCGAGGCAAAAGCTGCGGGCCTGCAGGTGGCTATCGGCGGCTCGGCCTTGGAAGGCACCGGCTACTTCATTGAACCCACCGTAATCAGCAACGTCCCGGCCGGGGCGCATATTGCTACCCACGAAATCTTTGGCCCAGTCGTCACCGTCGAGTCCTTCAGCTCCACTGAAGAGGCCATCACCCGGGCCAACGAGAGTCCCTACGGGCTTTCCGCCTCGGTATGGACCCGGGATTCGAGCCTCTCGCTCAGGGTTCCGAAGCAGCTCGATTTCGGCACCGTCTGGGTCAATTCACACCTGGTGTTGGCCTGCGAGGTTCCGTGGGGCGGATTCAAGGGATCCGGCTACGGCCGCGACCTCTCGCTGTATGCCTTGGACGATTACTCCCGGACCAAGCACGTCATGATCAACCACGGCGCATGAGCGTTTAGACCAGCATCGGAGCCCAGCAATGACCACCACGAATCATCCCCACTCCGCGTCGTCGGCGCGGGCCGCAACCCCGTCCGCTCCGTTCGGGACAGACGTAACCTGGACCAACTGGGGCGGCAACCAGAGCGCCACGCCGGCCTTCACCGTCCGGCCGCGGAACGAACAGGAGGCGCTCGACGCCGTCCGGTTCGCCATCCGCGAAGGCCTCCCCGTACGTGCAGTCGGCTCAGGGCATTCGTCCTCACCGCTTGTCCAGACGGGCGGGGTCCTGATGGATATGTCCGCACTCTCGGCCATCACCGGAACCGACCTCATGGGGCGCCGCGCGAGGGCCCTGGCCGGCACCACCATCAACGCCTTTGGCGATCCGCTGTGGGAGCAGGGGCTGGCACTGGGCAACCAGGGCGACATCGACAAGCAGCAGATCGCCGGGGCACTCGCGACCAGCACCCACGGCTCCGGAAAGAACCTGGGCAGCTTCTCATCAGCATTGCGCTGGGTCCGGCTGATCAACGGTTACGGCGAAATCGTCGAAATCGGCGAAGGGCAACTCCGCGAACTCAGGGCCGCCCAGGTCGCCTTGGGGACACTCGGAATCTTCCTGGAGGTCGAACTGGCGGTCGAGGACCGCTATTACCTGCAGGAGGAGATTACCTATCCCACGTGGGCGGAGACCGCAGCAACCTGGCAGGCCGACATCGACGGGAACCGGCACTACTCGTTCCTCTGGTGCCCGGACGACGATTCCTGTGAGCTCCTGGACCTGCCCGGTTCGCCGGGCCAGAGCATGGCAAACCGCAGCTACACCAAGCGGTACAACGTCGCCCAGGTCCAGGACGAGCGAGAAATTTCCCGCACGGAAGGTGCCCGGCTGGACCGGTCATACCGCATCTACCCGGGCGGATTCACCACACCGTTCCATGAACTCGAGTACTTCGTTCCCAGCGAACACGGCCTGGCGGCCGTCCAGGCCGTCCAGGATCTGATCCGCACCAAGCATTCCGACCAGAAGTACCCCGTTGAGGTCCGCTGGGTGAAAGCCGACGAAGGCTACATGTCCCAGTTCCAAGGACGCGACACCACCGTCATCACCCTGACCACCGAACCTGGGACCGACTACTGGCCCTTCTTCCGGGATGCGGATGCGGTGCTGCAGGAATTCGAGCCCCGCGCGCACTGGGGAAAGATCCATTTCATGACGAGGAGCCGATTGGAGCGTCTCTACCCGGAGCTTGACACCTTCATCCAGATACGCCGGGAGTTCGACCCCCGCGGCATGTTCCTTAACGACCACACTCGTGCGCTCGTTGGCTAAATCAGCCATCTGGGTCAAATCGGCAAATCCGGCGTATGCCCCCGAATCGTGACCGGGGGCACTCTGCCGGCCTTGCCAGAACCAACGGGGAAGAGGGGAAGAGAAGACATGAGCCATTTTCAGGACAAGGCCTACCTTGTCACCGGAGCCAGCTCCGGCATCGGCCTCGCGACCACCCGCGCCCTTCTGGCGCAAGGGGCAAAGGTTGCAGCGGTTGGTCTCCCGGACCGTCTGCTTGAAGACGCACGACGCCAACTCTCGGGCGCTGTGATCTTCATCGAAGCCGACGTATCTGAGTCCCAACAGGTCGATGGCGCCTTCGCCCGGGCGGAAGCGGAACTCGGGCCCCTGAGCGGGGCCTTCAACGCCGCAGGAATCTCCAGTGTTGCGCCCATCGCCGAAACATCGGACGAGCTGTGGCAGAGACTGATCCGGGTGAACTTGACCGGCACTTTCCACTTCGCCAGGGCAGCGGCGCGAACGCTCTCGGCCAACGGCGGTGGATCGCTGGTCTGCACTGCCAGTGAGCTGTCACTCGTCGGCCAGGCAGGCTACACCGCATACACCGCGACCAAAGGCGGCGTCCTGTCGATGATGCGGTCACTGGCCGCCGAACTCGCACCGGCCGGCGTCCGGGTCAACGCACTGTCGCCGGGCACGACAGATACCCCGATGCTTGCGGCCGAGTTCGCGAACGAAGCAGAACGCGCCCGGGACGAAGTGTCCGTACCGCTTGGCCGGTTCGCCCTGCCTGAGGAGATTGCAGCGGCGGCCCTGTGGCTGTTGGGTCCTGAATCCTCCTATGTCACGGGAACCAACCTTGTTGTCGATGGTGGTCGAACCACGACGTTCCCGCTTGGGCATTGAATCCCACATCCAACGCACCTACTGAAAGGCAAATCACATGAGCTCTGTTCTGGTCACAGGTGGTGCCGGATTCACCGGACGGCACATCGTCAACGAACTCGCCGACGCCGGTCATCAAACAGTCAGCTACAACCGGGACTTCATCGAGGCGCCACGCCCCGACGTCGTTTCCGTCCAGGGTGAACTGTTCGATATCCCTCGTCTCCTCGAAGTATTCAAGGAGCACGACGTCGACACCATCGTCCATACCGCCGCCATATCCCACCCGACCTATTCCCTGAGCTTTCCCCTGGCTACGTTTGCTGCCAACGTCGAGGGAACGGTGGCGGTTTTCGAGGCGGCACGACTCCACGGCGTCAAACGGATCATCAACTTCTCTTCCGAGTGCGTGTACGGAAAGACCTCAGCAGCGGTGGTTCTCGAATCGGAGCCAGTAAATCCGACGACGCCTTACGCCGTGACGAAGGTTACCGGGGAATGGCTCGGACAGGTCTACGGCGACAGGTATGGAGTCGACGTCATCTCCCTGCGCATCGGCCAGGTTTACGGACCCGGAAACCGCATGGATGAAGTCATGAGGGACATTATGCGCGGCGTAGTCCGCGATGGTTCATTCTCACAGGACCACGGGGCCGACCACCGCTACAACCTTGTCTACGTCCGCGACGTCGCCCTTGCCGTCCTGGCGGCAGTCCAGGCACCAGAAACGGCCTCGGCCAGGCCCCTGGCCTACAACATCTCCGGCAGCGAGTACTGGACACTCAGCGACGTCGTCAAAGAAGTTCGAATCGCATTCCCGGACGCCACCGTGGAGATCGGGCCCGGGACGGATCCAACCCTGGATTTACAGGGCCACTTCAGCATCGCTTCCGCCGCCGCGGATCTCGGCTACGAATCGGTCTGGCCGCTGCAGCGGGCCCTCGGCGACTACGCCGACTGGCTCTCCACCCATGACTTCTGACCCCTTTCTTCTGACTCATTTCTTCTAAGAGGGACGAACATGACAATCGATAAAAGCGGCTGGAGGCAGGGGGCGGCCTGCGTTGCCGCGTTGACCTTCGACGTCGACGCCGAGTCCCCCGTCCTGGCCGCCGGCCGGCGCTACGCCGACAATGCGATGGCGATGACTCACCAGGCGTTCGGACCCAAGGTGGGTGTTCCCCGGATTCTCCAGATGTTGAAGGATGTGCAGCAGCCGGCGACATTCTTCATTCCAGGCGTAACCGCGGAGCGATATCCCCGCATGGTGGAACAGGTCCTGAAGTCGGGTCATGAGATCGCGCACCACTCACACACTCACCGCACCGCGGTGAACATGAGTTTCGACGACGAACGCGCCGACTTCGATCTGGCGCTTGCTGCACTTGGGCGTTTCGGCATTTCTCCAAAGGGGCACCGCGCCGCATTGTGGGAGCCCTCGTGGCAGACACCGTCGCTGGTGGCTGAATACGGGCTGAAATACGATTCCAGCCTGATGGATGCGGACGTCCCCTATCTCATCGAAACCCCCGCAGGCACAGTTGCGGAGCTCCCCCCACATTGGAGTCTGGATGACTGGGAGCAGTATGCCTTCCTTCCGGAACCCAAGATCGGTGAAATCATCCAGTCGCCACTTGTCGTGGCGGACATGTGGATTCATGAGATCGACGCAATGCGACGTCATGGTGCTCTTTTCATGCTCACTTGCCACCCGTTCCTCACCGGGCGGGCAGGACGGCTGGAGGCGCTGCGGACCGTTATCGAAACTGCGCTGGAACGAGGCGATGTCCGCTTCTCGACGTGCGAAGCGCTCGCGGAAGCGGCACTCGGTGACCCTGCATTGATTGCCGAGCCCCTCAATCCAGTTACAGCGTCCGAGGAGCTCTATCCGGACTACTGAATCCGGATTACTCAGCGGAGGCTGGAACTCAGATGCAGGACTTGTTGTAGTCGAAGCCGCCCGAGATGTACTGGGCCATGGTGACTTTCCCGCCGCCTGTCAGCGGCGCTGCCGAACACATGCTGCTGGCGTTTTGGAGGGAGCTCCCGCCGGCGAGCCAGCTTCGCTGGGCGTAAAGGCTGCTCGTCGAGGGCACCGTGCCGATGATTTGTGCCCATTGATAGCCGGTTGAGTAGAGCCCGGTTTTGGCGCCGATGCTGGCAAAGTAGGCGGCCATGCCCTCCAGATCAGCTCTGTTGGCGGCCTGGTTCGTTGACCAGGAGTTTTCGGTCTCGACGTCCAACCACCAGGTGTAGGAGGCCGGGTTCTTGACCCCGCGGATGTTGGCGTCGTCGTAGGCCTTGGCGTAACCGTACATATAGGAGCACGCCGAGCCGACCGAGCCCTTGGTGCACGTGCCGTACGGGTTGGCCACGGTCTTCCCGGCATAGGTGTTGCTGGTGGGCCACCAGGAGCCGGCCGTCCCGGGGTTCCCGGTATTTACGTACAGGGCCACGAGGGGCTGCCCGGTCCCGCCGGTGGACGTGGCGGCCCAGGACAGCTGGGTGGTCAGGCACGAGTTGGTGTTGTTTGCCAGGCCGTTGTTCACGCCGATGATCGCGAAGCTCTGGCCCTTGGGCAGGGGTTTGCCGCACTGCGGCCAGGACACGTCGACGCCGGGTCCCGCGGGCGTGACAGCCGCTGTGCCGGCCGAGGTCTTCGCGGCGGTGGTGTAGCCGGTCTTGGTTCCGGTGACGGTGACGGTGAGGGCCTTGCCGGCCTGCGCCGCGGCCAGTTTGTAGGTGGCGGCGGTCGCGCCAATGATGACGACGCCGTTCGCCTTCCACTGGTACTTCAGGATGACGGGAGCCGGACCCCACGTGCCCGGGACTGCGGTCAGGGTGTAGCCGACTTTTGTGACGCCGGTGATCGTCGGCACCGGGGCCGGCCCGAGCGAGCCGGCCGCGATGGCTGCGGTGGGGGTCGAGGTCTTCGCGGCGGTGGTGTAGCCGGTCTTGGTTCCGGTGACGGTGACGGTGAGGGCCTTGCCGGCCTGCGCCGCGGCCAGTTTGTAGGTGGCGGCGGTCGCGCCAATGATGACGACGCCGTTCGCCTTCCACTGGTACGTCAGAGTGACGGGTGCCGGACCCCACGTGCCCGGGACCGCGGTCAGGGTGTAGCCGACCTTTCTTGTGCCCGTGACCGTCGGCACGGGGGCGGTCGTCAACGGCGCGGCGGACGCTGCACTGACCGCCGTCGTCATATCCGGCGCGGCGGAGGCGGGGGCAAGCGGTGTCAGGGAAAGCATCATGACCACAACGAGGAACAACGGAATTGATAGAGACCGGACGCGGTCGAATAGCAGCATAAAAATTTCCCCCAAATTGCCGCGCCCGGAACAGGCTGCGCTAGAGCCCGCGGAAATGCAGACAGCGTGAATCTAGCACGGGGAGATGTTCCTCAACATGCCTGGCAGCTATGCGGGACACGGACGCACGCAAAAACCCGCCGGCTCCGAGCTCACCCGGGCCGGCGGGTCCTTGCTGGGAGGCTACTCCGGAACCACCAGGGCGGGGGTGTCCTTCCGGATGGTCTCGCCCCGGAAGAAGCCCGGATGCAGTTTCGCGGCGACCAGCATGATCACGACGCCGAGGGCGAGGATGCCGATCCCCAGAATGAACACCAGGCCCACGCCGAAGACCTCCGAGCCGCTGCCGAATTCCGGTGCCCAGCTGTCCACGGCGGTCTGGAAGAAGACCACGGTGAGGACCAGGCCGCCCAGGACCGGGAACAGCAGCCGCATGAAGAAGTTGCGGACGCTGGAGAACAGGCTGTGCCGGAAGTACCAGGTGCAGGCGAAGGCAGTGAGGCCGTAGTAGAAGCAGATCATCAGGCCCAGGGCCATGATGGTGTCATTGAGGACGTTCTCGCTGACCACCTTCATGACGGCGTAGAAGCCGCCGGAGATCACACCGGCAATCACCGTTGCGAAACCGGGGGACCCAAACCGCTTGCTGACGGATGCGAAGCGCGGCGGCAGCGCCCCGTAGTGGCCCATCGCCAGCAGGCTGCGGGCGGGTGAGGCCATGGTGGACTGCAGGGACGACGCGGTGCCGGAGAGCACGGCCAGGGACATCAGGATGGCCAGCGGGCCCATGACGGGGGAAGCCAGTGCCGCAAAGATATTCGACTGGTTGTCCGGGTTGTTCAGGCCGATGCCGTCGGTTCCGGTGCCGGCAACCATCATGGTGGCCACGATCGCGACGAGGTATAGGGCCAGGACGGCGACCGCCGTCGTGGTTCCTGCCCGGCCGGCGGTACCCTTGCCGCCCTTGGTTTCCTCGTTGACGGTGAGGCAGACGTCCCAGCCCCAGTAGACGAAGACGGCCAGTGACATGCCGGCGGCGAACTGCTCGAAGCTGCCGATCTTCATCGGGTTGAACCAGTCCCAGCTGAAGGCGATCGCGGTGCCCGAGTCGCCCGAGGCGGCGTGGGTGAGTGCCATGACGACGAAGGTGCCCAGGACGAGGACCTGGAATCCGACCATGGTGTACTGCACCAGCTTGGTGGCGTGCAGGCCGCGGTAGCTGACCCAGACGGCCAGTGCCACGAACACAAGGCACGTCACGATGTTTACGGCTGTGTTGGAGGTTAGGTCCGCGAGGTCCGGGTTATTGAACACCTGGGCCAGGAAGAGGTAGAAGAAGTCCACCGCGACGCCGGCCAAGTTGGACAGGACGATGATGTTGGCGGCCAGCAGACCCCAGCCGCCCAGCCAGCCGACGAACGGGCCGAACGCCTTCGTGGCCCACGTGAAGGTGGTGCCGCTGTCCGGTGAATCGGCGTTGAGCTCACGGTAGGCGAACGCCACCAGGATCATTGGGATGAACGCGACAATGAAGATCGCCGGCAGCTGCAGGCCCACGGCGCCGACGGCGGGTCCCAGCGAACTGGTCAGGCTGTAGGCGGGTGCCACGGAGGAGATGCCGAGGACGACGACGGCGAGCAGGCCCAGCTGGCCGCCCTTGAGCCCCTTGCCCGAGATGCCGTGCTTGGAACCGGCCGGATCGACGACGTCGTGCGTGATGATGCCGTCTTCGCGGCCGATAGTCTGACTCATTGCTGACCTTTTTTCTGGGGGACGGATGGTTGCTGTTGGGTGATGCAGTGGATGCCGCCGCCGCGGGCGAAAAGCTCGCGGGCGTCGATGCCGACTACCCGGCGGCCGGGGTAGGCGTCGCCAAGGATGCGCAAGGCTTTTTCGTCCATCGGGTCGTCGAAGGTGCAGGCGATGACGCCGCCGTTGACCACCAGGTGGTTGATGTAGCTGTAGTCGACGAACCCCTCCTCATCCGTCAGGGTTTCCGGGGCCGGGACCTCGATGATGTTCCATTCGCGGCCGGCCGCGTCCCGGGTGGTGGCGAGGTGGCTGATGATGTCCCGGCACACCTCGAAGTCGGGGTGTGCCGGGTTCTGCTGGGAATGGACCAGCACGGTGCCCGGGGACGGGATGGCCGCAACGATGTCGACGTGGCCGCGCGTGCCGAACCGTTCCGAATCCCGGGTCAGGCCGCGGGGAAGCCAGACGACGTGGCTCACGCCCAGGGTCCGGCCCAGCTCGGCTTCGACGTCGGCCTTGCTGAGCCCGGGATTGCGGCCCGGATCGAGCTGGACCGTCTCGGTGACGAGGACCGTGCCTTCGCCGTCGACGTGGATGCCGCCGCCCTCGTTCACCAGCGGCGAGACAAGGTGGCTGGCCCCCGAGAGGGCCGCGACGGCCGACGCCACGAGCGCGTCCTTCTCCCAGGCGGCCCAGTCCTGGCCGCCCCAGCCGTTGAAGACCCAGTCGACGGCGCCGAGCCGGCCGCCTACGTCGTCGAGGACGAACGTGGGGCCGATGTCCCGCATCCAGGCGTCGTTCAGCGCGGCGGGGACCACCTCGATATCCGGGTGGAGGTAGTCCGCCGCGGTCTGCACATCCGCCGGCGCCACCAGCATGGTGACCGGTTCGAATTCCACGACGGCGTTCGCGACGGCGGCCCAGACGGAGCGCGCGGCGTGGGCTTCGGCCGCTGTTTCGCCCAGGGTGTAGCCGCCGGTGGGGAACGCCATCCAGACACGGTCCTGGGGCGCCGTTTCGGACGGCATCCGCCACGCGCTCATGCGGTGGCCTTGCTGGTGTCGGCGCCGAGCGGGGCGTCGGGGCGTACCGGTTCGGTCAGCCGCCCGTACGTGTCCGGGCGTCGGGTGGCCAGGAAGGGGAAAAGCGTGAGCCAGTCCCGGCGCTGGTCGAGGTCGAGGTCCGCGACGAGCACCGCGGATTCGTCCCGCGGTGCCTGGGCGAGGATCCGGCCGTAGGGATCGGAGATGAAGGAGGAACCGTAGAAGTTCAGCGTGCCTTCGCTGCCCCAGCGGTTGGGGGCCACCATGAACAGCCCGTTAGCGATGCCGTTGCCCACGATGACCTGCTGCCACAACGGCTGGGTGTCGAAGTCGGGGTGGTCGGGCTCGGAGCCGATGGCTGTGGGGTAGACCAGGAGTTCCGCGCCGCCGAGGGAGTAGATCCGCGCCAGCTCCGGGAACCACTCGTCCCAGCAGGTGGGCATGCCCAAGCGTGCGCCGCCGAGTTCGGCGGGGGAGTGGACCTCGTAGGCATCGTCGCCGTCCGGGCCCTGGCGGAAGAATTTGTCCTCGTAGTAGCCTGCCGTGACGGGAATATGGAGCTTGTGGGTGCGGGCCAGGAGTTCGCCCCCGGGAGACACCAGGATGGCGGTGTTCAGGCCCAGGCCGTCGTCTGTGCCGTCCGGGTTCTCCGCCTTCTGGTACAGCGAAGCGTGGACGCAGGTGCCGTGCCTCCGGGCCGCGTCCGCCGCGAACCGGAACGTGGGGCCCGTGAACAGGTCCTCGGCGATGTCCGAGGGCCGCGGGCGCATGGTCCCGCCGCGGGCGGCGTCATTTTCGGGAAGCGTGTCCGCGGGGTAGCGGGACAGCGTGAGCTCGGGGAGGAAGACGACGGTGGCTCCCAGCCGGGCGGCGCGCCCGATGCCTTCGTCCAGTTCGGCGTGCAGGCCCGCGGCGTCAGGATGCCAGCGGTGCTGCACGACGCCGATCCGCAGTGCCGGCCGGCCGGAGGGCAGCGTGCGGGCGAGGGAGGGCGGGGTGTCGAGGGACGTGATTTCGATCATGGCTACTCCAGTGAGACGGGCGTCACATTAATGAACGTTGTTCATTTAGTTTGAGGGTGATGGCCGCACGGGGCAAGACCTAATATGAATAAAGTTCATTTATTTATTCGGGGTGGAACCCGCGCCGTCCCCGGGCGCCGGACCGCTACTGGACCACGGCGCGGACCTCCCCTGGGGGCGCGGGCCGTAAGGCCCTAGACCGTGGATTAGTCCCGGCAGAGTCTGGGGTATGACTCAAACGAACCCGGGGCCGGCCCCGGACATCAGGGCCGCCCAACTCAAGGAACAGCCCACGGCGGTGGTGCATGAGACAGTCCCGATGACTGCGTTGCGGGATTTTTTCGGCCGTGCCTTCGCCGCCGTCATGGGTGCGGTGCAGGAGCAGCATGTCCAGTTGGCCGGACCCCCGTTCGCGCTGTACCGCGGCATGCCGACCGACGTCGTCGACGTGGAAGCGGGGTTCCCCCTCGCCGCGCCTTTCACGAACCCCAGTGGCGCGGAAACGGCGGTTGTCGCCGGCACCCTCCCCGCAGGCCAGGCCTACGAGGCGATGCACATCGGTCCCTACGAATCACTGCAGCGTACTTACGGCGCGATCATGGCGCGGATGCGGCAGGACGGCGCGAGCCCGGGAGCAGCAATGTGGGAGTACTACCTCACCGATCCCGGCGTCGAACCCGATCCAGCGAAGTGGCAGACGCTCGTGGTCTGGCCGGTCGACTGAAATGCCGCACTCGAATGGCCCGACCGCCGCGCGGAGGGGCCCCGCCCGGGGGCCGCTGCCCAGGTTTCCAGGGCCCGTCCGACTCATTCTGTCTGATAGGCCACACTATTGCTCTACTCCATGCATAATGTCCTAAACTGCTTCACTGAGGTGCCTGAAATGGCGCTGCGCAGCAACGAAAGTGAACCCCGATATGGCTACCGATTACGACGCCCCACGCAAGACAGAAGAAGAATCTCCCGCTGAGTCGCTGGAGGCCCTTCAGGCGTCCCGCGGCGGCGGCGCGCAGACCGCTGTGATCGACGTCGATGAGAACGACACCGCTGAAGGCATCGATCTTCCCGGTGCGGATCTGTCCGGCGAAGAGTTGACGGTCATTGTTGTTCCGGAGCAGTCCGATGAATTCACCTGCTCCTCGTGCTTCCTGGTCCGTCACAGGTCCCAGGTGGCCCTTGAGAAGAACGGCATGAAGTACTGCCGCGACTGCGAAGGCTAAAACCTTCCGGCAACAGCCAGGCCGTACGAAGCGCCGGACCCGCGAGGGTGCCGGCGCTTCGCCGTTCCCGGCCATGCCTGCCGCTGACGGTGTTATCTGTTCGTGAACGACCTTCACGAACAGGGTCCGTGCAATCCGTCCGTGACCAGCAACGGGCCACGCTAACGGTTGGGCGCCGAAACTGCGGAGAACCTCGCCCGCCGGGCCGGGCCCGCCTACGCTGAAAGCGTCTGGCCTGCGCTGACTGTTCCGCCAGCCCAAGGGTCAGGCAGCACCAGGGGGTGGCGGCCTTGAAGAAGACCCAGTTGAAGAAGATCCAGTTGAAAAAGGTCAACGCGTTGCTCGCGGCTGTTCTGATGGCCGCCGCGCTCGGGATTCTTGCGCCGGCGCCCGCCGCCGCGGACCCGTACTGCGGACTGGCCTGGGGGTCGCTGAGCAAAATGGATCCGGCCATGAGCCAAGCCAAAGTGGTGAACGTCCGCACCGGTCAGCACTACTGCTTTGACCGGCTGGTCATTGACCTCAACGGCCCCGTGGCCGGCTACAGCGTCCGCTACGTACCCGCGGTGGTGCAGGACGGGTCCGGCCTGCCGGTCCCGTTGCGGGGCCAGGCCTTCATTCAGCTCACGGTCAATGCACCCGCATATGACGACGCCGGCAATCCCACCTACAACCCGGCGAACAAGAGTGAATTGGCTGACGTGACCGGCTACCAGACCTTCCGGCAGGTGGCGTGGGCGGGCAGCTTCGAGGGCTATTCGACCATTGGCCTGGGGGTCCGCGCTCGGCTGCCGTTCCGGGTCCTGGCCCTGCCCGGGCCGGGCACCGGGTCCCGGTTCGTGGTGGACGTGGCCCATTTCTGGTGAGGCTGGTGAAGCCGGTCGCAAGGCAGGGCTGCGCGCCTTGCCGGGCGGGTCGGCTAGAGCGAGTTGAGCTCGGCCCGGAGCGGGAAGTCCCGGCCGTCGAGCACCAGCTGCGTGCAGTGCCCGGTGGCGCGGTTCAGAACGATCGGGGCCATGTGGCGTCCCTCGCCGAAGCGAAACCCGGAGACCTCTTGGTGAGCTTCGGCGGCAACCACATTTCCATCTATCTGGGCAACGGCAAGGCGATCGACGCCCCCGTGCCGGGTAAGACCGTCCAGATCCGCGATGCCTGGGAGCAGCAACCTGACTTCCAACCGGCGCATCGTGCCCGCAGGGGCGGCAAAGGGGCGCGTGCGTTCCGACGTCCGGCAGCACGTCGTCGCGTTAGCATTGGTCCCAACACGTCTGTCCAGGAGGGCACATGCCGTACATCGTTGACTTTGAGACCGTTTCTACCGCCGGCTTGGAATCATCCCCCGTCTCCGAGGCCCTCGCCGGGTTGCGCGCCAACGAGGCCCGCTATTTCCGGAATAAGTACGGCCACACCTTCACCGTGAGCCCCGCGAGCGAAGTTCCTGACGTGGTTGACCGGGTGAGCCGCATCCTCCGGGATGAACGCGAGATCGTGATCGGCTCCCGCCCGCTGGAGGCGACCGCCTTCGAAGTCGACGGTTTGCGGATGGCCTATGTTTTTTATGAGTCGGGGCTGTCGGTCAACGTCATGTACAGCATCGAGGACGGCGGGAAGAGAGCGGTGGGGTTCAAACTTGCCGACGGCATGGAAGTTCCGGAGGAATTGGCGCCGCGCTTCAAGTTCGCCCGCCAAAAGTCGAAGCTGGCGGGCGTTATTCGCGGCTCCTACTTCGTGATCAAGGGCGAGTACTGATCGGGCTCACCCCCGCATTTCAGGGTGCGGGACGCAGCCGGGCAATCCGGGAAGTGAGTTTCTGGGATTGGGGTTCCATATATTCGACGTAATCATTAGCGGTGGCGGCCCGACGGGAATGATGCTGGCCAGCGAGTTGCGGCTGCACGACGTGGACGTGCTCGTGCTGGAGAGGGACTCGGAGCCGAGCCAGGCGGTCCGTTCGCTCGGCCTGCACCCGCGCAGCATCGAGATCATGGACCAGCGCGGGCTGCTGGACCGGTTCCTCGCCCACGGGCAGCGGTATCCCGGCGGCGTGGGTCGCTTCGCCGGGATCGACAAGCCCCGGCCGGTGAACCTGGACACCGCACACGGCTACGTCCTTGGCATCCCCCAGCCGGTCACCGATCGCCTGCTGGCCGAGCGCGCCGGTGAGCTCGGCGCCCAGATCCGCCGCGGCTGCGAGGTGGCATGGGTCGAGCAGGACGAGGACGCGGTGAGCGTCGAACTTGCTGACGGCACACGGCTGCGCTCGCGCTGGCTGGTCGGCTGCGACGGCGGACGCAGCCTGGTGCGCAGACTGCTCGGCATCGGCTTCCCCGGCGAGCCGGCCAAGACCGAGTGGCTCCTGGGCGAGGTGGAGGTGACCGCGGCGCCGGATCAGCTGGCCGAGGTGGCCGAGGAGGTGCGCAAGACCCACAAGGGGTTCGGCATAGGCCCCGCCGGAAACGGCCTGTACCGCGCCGTCGTGCCCGCGGCGGCCGTGGCCGAGGACCGCTCGGTCCCGCCGACCCTGGAGGAGTTCCGGACGCAGCTGCGGGAGTTCGCAGGCACCGACTTCGGCGTCCACTCACCACGCTCCCTGTCCCGTTTCAGCGACGCCACGCGGCTTGCCGAGCAATACCGGGTGGGCCGAATTCTGCTCGCCGGCGATGCGGCGCACGTCCACCCGCCGCTGGGAGGGCAGGGACTGAACCTCGGCATCCAGGACGCTTTCAACCTCGGCTGGAAGCTCGCCGCTGAGGTCAAAGGCTGGGCGCCTGACGGGCTGCTGGACAGTTATTACGCCGAGCGTCACCCGGTCGCCGAAGGCGTGCTGACCATCACCCGCGCCCAGAGCGAGCTGCTGTCCACCGAACCCGGCCCGCAGGCCGTGCGGCGGCTGCTGAGCGAGCTGATGGACTTCGAGGACGTCAGCCGTTTCCTGGCCGAGAAGATCACCGCGATCGGGGTCCGCTACGACTTCGGCGAAGGACCCGAGCTGCTCGGCAGGCGACTGCGCGACATTCCTCTGTCGCGGGGCCGTCTCTACGAACTCACCCGCAAAGGCCGCGGGCTCCTGCTGGACCAGACCGGCGAACTCTCCGTGGCTGGATGGGAGGATCGGGTCGACCACGTCGCGGACGCCAGCGGGGAACTGGACGCGCCCGCGGTCCTGCTCCGGCCGGACGGCCACGTCGCATGGATCGGAGACGACCAGGACGACCTGCTCCACCATCTGCCGACATGGTTCGGGGCCGCCCTCGAGGGCACCGGAGACGATCACGATCGCCGCCCCTGACGCCGTGCCCGCCGTCAGACAGCCTGCCAGGTCACGGGAAGCTGTTTCGCCCCGTAGACGATCATGCTTTCCATCCGCTCCAACTGCGCATCGGGGTCTACCGCAAGCCCCGGCAGCCGTGAGAGCACGGCCTCCAGCGCGATCCTGGCCTCCAGCCGCGCCAGGGGCGCCCCCAGACAGAAATGGATGCCCTGCCCGAAGGCGAGGTGACGGTTGGGTGAGCGTTCGACGTCGAACTCGTCCGGGCTCGGGAACTGCTCCCCGTCGCGGTTCGCCGAACCGATCCAGGCAATGATCGGCGAGCCTGCCGGAATGGTGCGGCCTCGCACGGTCGTGTCGACGGCTGAGAGCCGGTACATGGACTGGACGGGGGAGCGGTAGCGCAGCACCTCTTCGATGGCGTGCGGGAGCAGGGCAGGCTCGGCGACAAGGCGTTCCGCCGTGCCCGGTGATTCGGTGAAGCACAGCACCGCATTGCCGATCAGGTTGGTGGTGGTCTCGTTTCCCGCCACGAGCAACAGGCTGCAGAATCCCAGCAACTCGATGGGGCTGAGCTTCTGCCCGTCGATCTCGGCCGCGAGGAGCGCGCTGATCAAATCATTGCCCGGCCGGTGCCGCCGCTCCTCGATCATGCCCATGAAGTACTCCGCCATTTCCCGGTTGGCTGCCGTGTGGACGGAATCGTCGGCGCCCGGGCGGGTCTGGCTCACGATCACGTCGGACCACAGCTTGAACCGGTCCCTGTCAGAGGCCGGAATGCCCATGAGTTCGGCGATCACGATCACCGGAAGCGGATAGGCGAGCTGTTCGATCAGGTCCGTGGCGCCGCCGGCCACCGCTGGCTCCAGCAACTCGTCGGTCAGTTCCGAGATGCGCGGGGCGAGCGCTTCGACTGCCCGCGGCGTGAACGCCTGCGTCACGAGCGAACGCAACTGGCGGTGCCGCGGCGGGTCCGTGTTGACCAGGCTGGCGGCGAAGAGCTGGCCCGTTTCGGAGGGGTTGTCCCCGCCCATCCGGGAAGAAAAAGTGGCGTGTTCGGACAGGACCCGCTGCACGTCGTCGTAGCGGAACACGTGCCAGACGCCGGTGTCCGGGTCCTGGAAGACGGGTTCACTGTCCCGCATAGCTGCGTAGCGGGGAAACGGGTTCAACGGCTGCTCAAAATCCGGAAATGGCGCCACGGCTGGCCTTCCTGATGAGGCGGGCGGCCGTCGTTTCCTGGCACTGGACCAACTGCACTGGACGAACTGCGGTGGAACAGGCGCCGAACGGGGCGGGCCGGGTGGCCCCGTCAGGTCCCACCCTAATACCGCGCGGCGGCCTTGGCACGGGGAATGTTGCTGCGCCGGCCGCCCCCGGGCACCGGCACCTTGGCAAGCCGCCTGACGACGGCGCCTGACGAAGGGGCCCCGGGTGCCGACAGTACGGAGGAGAACACCCTTCCCCTCACAGAGCAGAATCGGCCCATGGTCGTCGTCACACGCCTCAACGGAACGCGCTTCGCGGTCAATCCGGACCTCATTGAACGCATCCACGAGAGCCCGGATACGCACTTGGTGACGCTCGACGGCGCCGCCTACGTGGTGCTCGAAAGCCTCGCCGAAGTGGTCGAGCTCAGCGCGGAGTACCGGGCATACATCCTGAGCAAGGCCCGGGACTTTCCGGCCATCACCGGCTATCCCCTCAGCCTGGTCCGGACTGAAGACCCGGACACTGATCCTCGGGCTGCGGGTAGTCGTGGCCCTGGGCGCGGTGCTTGGCCTCATGTGGTTCCTGCAGCACCGGCTGGGCAACGGCACCGGACGGCGCCGGGCTGACCGCGCCTTGACCATGGTCAACCGGCAGCGCCTCGGGCAAAAGCCTCCGTGGTGGGCACCCTGGCCGCCGAAACCCTCACCCCGGAACACTCTGTGCTCGCGGACGAACGCCTCCAGTACCTTCGGGCCGCCGTGAAATCCCTCCCGGAACGGATGCGCTACGTGGTGGAGGAGATCTACTTCGGCGACCGCACGGTCAAAGACCTGGCCGCGGAACTCGGATCCACGCACGCAGCGGTGTCCCAGCGGCGTTCGGAAGCCATCCGGCTCATGCGAGACGGCCTGAGCGCCCACTACGCCGACGACCCCGAGCAGCCGTTCCACCCGCAGTCCAGGATTACCCCGCGGCGGCGCAACGACTACCTCACCCAGCTGTCCGAATCCACCTCCGGCGGCATCACACGGGCCGTGTTCCCGCGTGGGCCCTTCCTCAACGAGGCCGAATAAACCGCCCCAAAACGGTTAGTAAGCCGACTTAGTAAGCTGACCGAGAAATTCCTCCCAGAAGCATCGCGGCCCGCCGCCGCGCTGCGGTAGCGTCGGAAGCATCGGCCGGGGTGCCAGCAATGGCATGCGCGGCCCGTACGGCACCGGTTCTATCGAGGAGGATTCATGAAAGCATCACCCACATTGACGACCAACCTGCAGGCAGTACTGGTGGACCTGATCGAACTCCACGTTCAGGGCAAGCAGGCACACTGGAACATCGTCGGGACCAACTTCAGGGACCTTCACCTCCAGCTGGACGAGATCATCGACGCCGCCCGGGGATTCGCGGATGACCTCGCCGAGCGCATGCGTGCCCTTCACGCCCTCCCGGACGGCCGTAGCTCCACGGTTTCCAAGTCCACCGCACTGGCCGAGTTCCCGAAGGGCCTGATCAACACGAAGGACGCCATCGAGCGGATTGTCGCCGCGCTGGAGGCGGCGGTCGGCACCATGCGCAAGGTCCATGACGAAGTGGACGAGGAAGATCCCACCACCGCGGATCTGCTGCACGAGTTCATCGCCAAGTTTGAGCAGTACGCCTGGATGGTGAATGCCGAGACCATGCGGGCCACGGCCAGCGTGACCACCCCGGACAGCAAGTAGGGACCGGCTCCCGCCAGCCCCCCAAAACAGCAGCGTCCGGCGCCGGGTATCCTCCCGGCACGCTGACGGCGGCGTGACGCTGACGACGGCCCCTGAGCCCTATTGGGCCTTCGGCACCGACCGCAGGACGACGGCGGCCAGGACGCAGGCCCCGGACATCAGGACCAGCGCAATTGACGCCGTGACGTGCACGCCCGAGTCGAAGGCGGTGCGCGCGGCCGCCGTCACCGCCTCCGCCAGGGGCGCCGGAAGCATCCGTGCCAGATCCACAGCGCCGGCCAGGGTTTCACCGGCCTGGCTGGTGGCCGCCGCCGGGGCGAGTTCGGACACGCCCGCGGGAAGCCGGAGGTTGCCCTGGTAGGAGGCCGTCAGGATTGAGCCGAGAATCGCCGTACCCAGCAGGGACCCCACTTCGTAGCCGGTCTCGGAGATGGCGGCGGCTGCCCCTGCCTTGTCGGCGGGCGCCGCGCCCAGGATCAGGTCATTGGAGATCGTCTCGGCGGCGCCCACCCCCAGGCAGAGCACCAGCAGGGCGGCAAGGAGCAACGACGGGCCCTGGCTGTGGTCGCCGAAGGCCACCAGGAAATAGCCCGCCGCGCTCAGCAGCAGGCCGCCGGCCACCACAAAGCCGGGCCGCACCTTGCGCACCAGCGGGACCACGAGCAGCCCCGCCACAACTGTGGCGATGAGGGCCGGGACCATGGCGACGCCGGAGGCCGAGGGGGACTGGCCCTCCAGCAGCTGCAGGTGCTGGGCCAGGAAGAGAATGAAGCCGTTGAAGGAGAACAGCGCCAGGACGTTGGCCACAATGGCCGTACTGAAGATCCGGTTGCCAAACAGGCTGACGTCGAGCATCGGCGCGGTGCTGTGGTCTGACCTGTGGATACGGGCAAGCGCGCGTTGCCGCCGGATGAACACATAGCCCATGAGCAGGCCGGTTCCGATGCTCGCGAAGGCCTCAGGAGCCGGCCCGTGGGTGGCAAGGGCCTTGATCCCGTAGACCACCGGCACCATGACCAGCAGGGACAGGGCAATGCTGGGCACGTCCACCCGGCCCGGCTTCGGATCGCGGGATTCCGGGATCAGCGCCGGCCCGAGCAGCAGCAGGGGCAGGATGATCGGCACCGCGACCAGCAGGACGGCGCCCCACCAGAAGTGTTCCACCAGCCAGCCGCCGGCAATCGGGCCGAGGGCGGCGCCACCGGAGAATCCTGCGGCCCAGATCGCCACCGCCAGCCTGCGCCTGTTGGGCTGCGGAAAGATGTTCCGGATCAGCGACAGCGTGGACGGCATGAGCATGGCGCCGAACAGGCCAAGCCCGGCGCGGCCGGCGATCAGCCACTCCGCACTCGGCGCGAACGCCGTCACGGCCGACACCGCGGCGAAGCCCGCGCTGCCCACGAACAGCAGCCGGCGCCGGCCGATCCTGTCGCCCAGGGAACCCATCGCGACCAGGAGTCCGGCCAGGACCAGGGGATAGGCGTCGACGATCCAGAGCAGTTCGACGCCGGAGGCGGTCAGGCTGCTGGCGATGGCCGGCAAGGCGAACGTGAGCGCGGTGTTGTCCACGGCCACGAGCAGGACGGGGAACATCAGCAGGGCCAGCGCCACCCAGTCACGCCACGGAGCCCGGGGCCCGGTGGCCGCAGGAGTGCTGGTGGCTGCGGTGATCGATGAAATGCTCATGAAGATAACTATACCGTCTGGACGGTACAGTTAAGAATTGCGCGGGCGGACAGGCATGATGGGAGGCATGCCCAGGAAACCCGTCGCCCGCGAGGCCGTGCTCGATGCCTTCGAATCCCTGCTCATCGAAGTCGGTGAACGCGCCGCTACGCTGGACGCCGTCGCGCGCCGGGCCGGCGTCTCCAAGGGCGGCCTGCTCTACCATTTCCCGACTAAAGAGGCGATGATCGCGGTCCTGCTGGAACGGCTGGACCGGCTTCTGGCTGAGGATGTTGCGGCCATGGCGGCAGCCCCGGAAGGGGCGGCGGCGTACTTCATCAAGTCCTCGGTGTGGGCCGACACGCCCATGGACCGGGTCTTCGTGGCCGCCACGCGGCTCGCCGAGGTGGCGCACGGGGAAACCCTCCGCCGCTTCGCCGCCGGCCAGGCGAGCTGGCTGGAACTGCTGGCGGCCGACGTCGGGCCCGCCATGGCGAAGGCCGTCCTGTGCATGGGGGACGGGCTGTACTTCAATGCCATGCTCGCGCGGGGTCCCGGCGGGCCGCCGCCGGAAGTCGAGGCGGACGTCCAGAGCCTCCTGGCCGCCGTCGAGCGCCTGCGCGGCTGAAGCCCACCCCCCACCCCCGGCCGACCCCCTACGCCCGCCGACCCTCTACTCCCCGCCGACTTCGCCGGAAGCGTTCGAGTACGCCGGAAAGTTGCGGCGACTCCGGGCGTTTCCGGCGAATTCGCGCCGCCGGATTCGCCGCCGGGTGGCTCGTGGCCCGTAACGTGGGTCCGCCGCCGGGAGGGAGTTTGCGGACGCGCGCCCGGCATAGGACAATGAGAGCTGTGACTGTTGTCACCCTCGATTGAACACCCAATTAAATACGCCTTTGATCTGCGGCGGGAGAGTCCTGCAAGTAGGTACAAGCAGGCGCCGTAGGAGCAAACCCTCCCCAGGAATCTCTCAGGCCCATGTACCGCCGCGGCAAGGCATCTCTGGAAAGTAGCAGGCGTGTCCCGGACATGCTGTGCTCACCGACGGTGCAAGCGGAGCCCTGAAACGCAGGCTGCGCGGAAACTCTCAGGTCCAATACAGAGCGGGGAGGAACCCGAATCAATGTGGCGTACCCTGCGCCGCCTGAGTTATGGAGTTCCTTGTGACTGTTACCCCAGCCTCCACGTCCTTCGTTGACCGGCATATCGGCGCGCGCCGCCAGGCCGACGTCGACGCCATGCTGAAGGCTGTCGGCTACGACACCGTCGACGCCCTGGTGGACACCGCCGTTCCGAAGGACATCCGCCAGGACGCCGACCTGGCGCTCGCCGCGGCCCTGAGCGAAGTCGAAGTCCTCGCCGAGCTGCGCAAACTGGCGTCGAAGAACAAGACCGCCGTGCAGATGATCGGGCAGGGCTACTACGACACGCTCACCCCGCCGGTGATCCGCCGCAACGTCCTCGAAGCCCCGGGCTGGTACACCGCGTACACGCCGTACCAGCCCGAGATCTCACAGGGCCGGCTCGAGGCGCTGCTGAACTTCCAGACCATGGTCCAGGACCTCGTCGGCCTGCCGATCGCCAACGCCTCCCTGCTGGATGAAGCCACCGCCGTGGCCGAGGCCGTGCTGATGATGCGCCGGGCCAACAAGAATAAGACCGCCCACGACGGCAAGACAGTCCTCGACGCCGACTGCCTGCCGCAGACCATCGCGATCGTCAAGGGCCGCGCCGAGGCCCTCGGCTTCGAGGTCGAGGTCGCCGACCTCTCCAAGGGCCTGCCCGACGGCGTCATCAACGGCGTCGTCCTGCAGCAGCCGGGCGTCTCCGGCCGCGTGTTCGACCACACCGCCGTGATCGCCGATGCCAAGGAACGCGGCGCCCTCGTCACCGTCGCGGCAGACCTCCTCTCCCTGACCCTGATCACGTCCCCGGGCGAGCAGGGCGCTGACATCGCCGTCGGCTCCGCCCAGCGCTTCGGCGTGCCGCTGTTCTTCGGCGGCCCGCACGCCGCCTACATGGCCGTTCAGAAGGGGCTCGAGCGCTCCATGCCCGGCCGCCTCGTTGGTGTCTCCAAGGACAACGCCGGCGTCCCCGCCTACCGCCTGGCCCTGCAGACCCGCGAGCAGCACATCCGCCGCGAGAAGGCCACCTCCAACATCTGCACCGCCCAGGCCCTGCTGGCCATCGTGGCTTCCTTCTACGCCGTCTACCACGGCCCGGACGGGCTGAAGGCAATCGCCCAGTCGGTCCACGTCCACGCTAAGACCATCGCCGCCTCCCTGAAGGCCGCCGGCCTGGACGTGCTGCACACCTCCTTCTTCGATACCATCACCGTCTCCGTGCCGGGCCGGGCAGCTGAGATCATCGCGGCAGCCGACGCCAAGGGCGTCAACCTGCGCGCCATCGACGCCGACACCGTCGGCATCTCCGCCGACGAGGCCACGACGGTGGCAGTCGTCGCCGACGTCATCGCCGCGTTCGGCGCGTCCGTGACTGCCGCGGCTGCAGGCACGGACACTGCGTTTGGCCTGGACCCCGCCGTCGAGCGCTCCTCCGACTTCCTGCAGCACCCGGTGTTCAACACGCACCGTTCCGAGACCCAGTTGCTGCGCTATATCCGCCGTCTCTCGGACCGCGATCTGGCCCTGGACCGGACCATGATCCCGCTGGGGTCGTGCACCATGAAGCTGAACGCCACGGCCGAGATGGAGGCCATCTCCTGGCCGGAGTTCGCTTCCATCCACCCCTTCGCCCCGGAATCCCAGACCGCCGG
>NZ_JBFUAU010000032.1:0-12301 GCF_056406115.1 Arthrobacter sp. P1_D4
GGAACCTCCAGACGTTCAAATGTGGCTCTACCAGTCCACACCCGCACCAGAATGCGGAACAGACCGTGGGCCGGCAACCCACGAATCTCTTTGAACCCGGGGTTCCAGTCCTACTTCAGGCAACCACCACACTTCATATTGTCTAGGGCTGCGATGGAGTCAGGGTGCTCGACATCAACCCACCAACCTGCGTTATCCAGGCTGAGCTGGTAGGTGCTGCGCCGGTCGCGCCAGTGCCGCGGCAGGCAACCCATCTTGACCTGGTTGCCCCAGTCGTCTTTGACGCCCTTGACGCAGTCCTCCAGGGTCATCCCCATGAAGTCGGCTCCTTTTGCATCGGGTGCTTGGCGTCAAGCTTCAAGGTGTAGCCGGACAGCACCTCCGCGAAGGCGATCTCGTCATTGTCGGAAATGTAGACCGTGGAGCCGGGAGTGTCATAGCGGCTCCAGCCTGCCGGCTCATCACCGCTCAGGCGCCCGCGGATCCAAGGCACCGCGGTTGGTGGTGGTAACCCTGCGGCCGGACCGGAAGTCATCCAGGACCCAGAGCGGATCTAATGCTGCTTCGCTATTCGACTGAAGCTGAGCGTAGCCTCATGGACCGGACGTTGGGCAATCCCGAGCATGTATCGTCGGCAACGGTGGTCGAATTGTTGGAAGCCGTGAAGAACGAGATGATCCTGTCCCCTAACTCCGAGCGTGATGCGGCCCTTGCCTCGGTGACAACCATGCAACGCGAAGCGCCTTTCAGTCGTTTCCACGGCAAAATGTGGTTCCCGTTCAAGCTGCGATTGCTGTGCTAAGTGGGCTCAAGTCTGATTGACATTCCCACCCCGCCGGCAGCAGGAACGCCAAGATCCCAACCGGCGTGTCGCGCCAGGCAGGTCCCCCGTTGCGCAGGCCTCCCAGCGGGCTGACCCCGTTTGGTTGCCGTACCTATTTTGCCCGGCAGGTGGCCGGAGTATCGTGGTGCGGAGCTGGCCGGGCCGGTCCCGTCCGGCCAGGCAGCAAGCAGTGCTCACAGCGCGTCCATTGGCGATCGCCTAGGAGTGGCCATGACTTCGCCCAGCGTCCCTATACCGCAGCCCCCCACGAGGCCGGTGGTCGGCAATTTGCCGGACATCGACTCCAGCAAGGGAATCCTGGGAATAGTCGAGCTGGCGGAGCGGTACGGCCCCATAGTCCGCATCCAGTTCTTCAACCGCAGTATCGTCGCCATCTCTTCCCAGCAGCTCGTCAACGAGGTGTGCGATGAGTCCCGGTTCGGCAAAGTGCTGGGCGTTGCCCTGCGGCAGGTGAGGCAGTTCGCCGGCGACGGCCTGTTCACCGCAGATACACAGGAACCCAACTGGCAAAAGGCACACCGGATCCTGATGCCGGCGTTCGGGCCTGCAGCGCTGAAGCGGATGTTCGCCGGCATGGACGACATCGTCGAGCAGCTGCTGCTCAAGTGGGAGAGGCTGGGCCCCACGGCGCGGATCGACATTCCGGACAGCACCACCCGCCTGACGCTGGACACCATCGCCCTGTGCTCGTTCAACTACCGGTTCAACAGCCTCTACCGGGAGGAGATGCACCCGTTCGTCGGCGCCATGGTCCGCGCCTTGGTTGAATCCGGGGACCGGGCGCGCAGGCTCCCAGTGCAGAACAAGATCATGCTGCGCAGGCGGCACCAGCTCGAGGAAGACCATGCCCTGATGTTCGAGGTCGCCGAACAGATCATCAGCGACCGGCGGCGCAACCCCAGCCCGCCGGGCAGCGAAGACATCCTGGACACCATGCTCAGCGCGGCGGACCCGGTGACCGGTGAGCGTTTATCCGATGAAAACATCCGCTATCAGATGGTCACATTCCTGATTGCCGGGCACGAGACTACCAGCGGCTTGCTGTCCTTTACACTCTACGAACTGCTGCGCCATCCGGGCGTCCTGGCCAAGGCGCGCGCACAAGTGGACGAGGTCCTTGGCACCGAAAGCGCCAGGTTCGAGCACCTGCCCCGGCTGGGGTACCTGGACCAGATCCTTAAGGAAACGCTTCGGCTGTGGCCTACCGCCCCGGCGTTCAACGTGACTCCTTACGAGGACACGACGCTCGGCGGCCGCTACGAAGTCCCCGCGGGCCAGCCCATCATGATCCTGATCCCGCAACTGCATCGGGACAAGGCGGCCTGGGGCGAGGACGCCGGCATCTTTGACCCTGAGCGGTTCTCCCCGGAACGGGCCGCCGAAATCCCCGCCAATGCCTGGAAGCCCTTCGGCAACGGGCAGCGCTCCTGCATCGGCCGGGGATTTGCCCTGCAGGAGGCCATGCTCTTCCTGGCCAAGCTCCTGCAGCGCTTCGAGGTCACGGCGGCGGACCCGGGCTATGAGCTGCAGATCAAACACACGCTGACCATGAAGCCTGAAGGGCTGTTCATCCACGTGCGCAGGCGGGACGTCACCATCGCGGCCAGCCCCCGGGCCGACGTCGAACAGGCACGGCAGGCCGAAGCCGCAGCGGCGGCCGCCGCGCCCAACGGCGTCCCGATCCGGGTGCTCTACGGTTCCAATGCAGGCACGTCCAAGGACTTCGCCCAGCGCCTCGCCAACGACGCCGGACGGCGCGGCTACAGCCCCACCATCGGTCCGCTCGACGAGGCGGCCGGCGGGCTGCCCACGGAGGGTCTCGTCGCGATCGTGACGTCCTCCTACGAGGGGCAGCCGCCGGACAACGCCCGAAAATTCGTGGCCTGGACCGAGGGCCTGCGGCCGGGCGCCCTCGCCGGGGTGCGGTACACGGTCTTCGGCAACGGCAATAAGGACTGGGCGCGAACGTACCAGGAGGTCCCCAAGGCCATCGACGCCCGGCTCGAGGCAGCCGGTGCCACGCGGATCTATGCCCGGGGCGAGGCCAACGCCCGCGGCGACTTCTTCGGCGATTTCGACGAGTGGTACGCGGGATTCTGGCCCGCGGTGGACGCCGCCCTGGGGCAGCGGACCAGCCCGCCGACAGCGCAGCCCGAGCTGGAACTGCAGTTTGTCGGGAACGTCCGGGATCCGATGCTGCGCCAGAACGGGCTGGCGCTGGGCACCGTCGTCGCGAACCGGGAACTGGTCGATCTGGCCAAGCCCGGCGCCCGGTCCAAGCGGCATGTCGAGATCGCCCTGCCCGAGGGGATGAGCTACCGGACCGGGGATTATCTGGCCGTGCTGCCCCTGAATCCCAGCGAACTCGTGCAGCGGGCCCTGGCCCGTTTCAACCTCGATTACGACTCGCACGTCCAGCTGGCCATGGAGCGCGGGGACACCTTCCTGCCCACGGGCGCGCCGGTGGCCGTGGGCGAACTGCTGAGCAGCTACGTGGAGCTCGCAGTCCCCGCCACCCGCACCCAGCTCGAGGACCTGGCGGATGTCGCGGCCGATCCTGCCCACCGCGCCGAACTTGAGGCCCTGGCCCAGGACCGCGGGCGGTACGCGGCCGAGGTCCTCGACAAGCGCGTTTCCCTCCTTGACCTGCTGGAGACGTATCCGTCATGCCAGCTGTCGTTCACCTCGTTCCTGCAACTGCTGACCCAGCTGACCCCCCGGCGGTACTCCATCTCCTCGTCCCCGCTCTGGAGCCCCGACCACGTGACCCTGACCTTCGCCGTCATCCAGGCTCCGGCGTGGTCCGGCCGCGGGGTCTTCGAAGGGGCCTCGTCCACCTACCTCGCCCAGGCCAGGCCCGGGTCAAGGGTCGCGGTTACTGTCCGCCCCTCGAACGCGGCCTTCCACCCGCCGCCCTCCCTGGCGGTCCCGCTCATCATGGTCTGCGCGGGGACGGGGCTAGCCCCCTTCCGCGGGTTCGTCCAGGACCGGGCGCTGCGGGCCGAGGCCGAGGAGACGACGCCGGCACCTGCCCTCCTGTTCTTCGGCTGCCGCGCCCCGGACACCGACTTCCTCTACCGCTCGGAACTCGCGTCGTGGGCGGACCAAGCCAACCTCGATCTGCGGCCGGCCTTTTCCACCGCACCCGAGGACGGCCTGAAATACGTCCAGGACAGGCTCTGGGCAGACCGGGCCGACGTCGTCGAGCTGGTCCGGCAGGGCGCCACGGTCTATGTCTGCGGCGACGGCAAGCACATGGCGCCGCAGGTAAGGGACACGTGCGCCCTCATTTACCAGGAAGCGACCGGCGCCTCCAAGGCGGATGCCGAGGCCTGGATGGATGAAGTGGAGCGCACCCACGGCAGGTACGTGGCCGACATCTTCACCTGAGGCCGGCCGGTGCCGCCTAGCGGTGGTTGAACTCCGGCTGCCGCTTCTCGGTGAAGGCGGCCATGCCTTCCTTCTGGTCCTCCGTGGCGAACAGCGAGTGGAACACGCGCCGTTCAAACAGCACGCCCTGGGCAAGCCCGGTCTCAAACGCGGCGTTCACCGCTTCCTTGGCCACCATCGCCACCGGCTTGGATTTGGACGCGATCACCTCGGCGGCCTTCAGCGCCTCCTCGACGACGTCCGCGGCGGGGACCACCCGGGACACGAGGCCCGCGCGTTCGGCCTCCTCGGCGTCCATGAAGCGGCCGGTCAGGATCATGTCCATCGCCTTGGACTTGCCCACTGCCCGGGTCAGGCGCTGCGAGCCGCCCATGCCGGGGAGCACGCCAAGGTTGATTTCCGGCTGGCCGAACTTGGCGTTGTCCCCGGCGATGATGAAGTCGCACATCATCGCCAGCTCGCAGCCGCCGCCGAGCGCAAAGCCGGACACGGCTGCCACGACGGGGATGCGGAGCCGGGTGAAGTCTTCCCAGCCGCGGAACCAGTCCGCCGCGTACATGTCCATGTAGCCCTTGGACTGCATTTCCTTGATGTCCGCGCCGGCCGCAAAGGCCTTCGCCGAACCGGTCACCACCACGGCACCGACCCCCGGGTCCGCGTCCATCCCGGCGACTGCCTTCACCAGCTCGTCCATCGTGGCCTTGTTCAGGGCATTGAGGGCCTCGGGCCGGTTGAGCGTCACGAGGCCCACGCGGCCGCGGCGCTCCACCAGGATGTTTGCGTACTGTTCCGTCATGGGTGGTCCCCTTAGGTGGTGCTGGTCTGGTTCTGGTTCTGATGTTGCGCGTTGGCTTCGGTCCGAAAACTAGTGCCCGGCCGTGCCTGCCTCGGATTTGCCTGCTTCCGACTTTTCCCGGATGTCGGTGATGATGCCGGAGAAGTCCCGGCCGGCACCGCCTTCCGCGGCAAACGTATCGTAAATTTCGGCCGCGAGCGGCCCGAGCCGGGCCGCGACGCCGGTGCTCTGCAACGCGTTGAGGGCCAGGTTGAGGTCCTTGGCCATGAGCGCCCCGGCGAAGCCCGGCTGGTAGTCCCGGTTGGCGGGGCTCGTCGGGACCGGACCGGGCACCGGGCAATTGGTGGTCAGCGCCCAGCACTGTCCCGAGGCGGCGGAAGCGACGTCGAACAGCGCCTGGTGGGTCAGGCCGAGCTTCTCGCCCAGCACAAAGGCCTCACTGACGGCGATCATCGAGACGCCCAGGATCATGTTGTTGCAGATCTTGGCCGCCTGGCCGGCACCGTGCGCGCCGCAGTGGACGACCCGCTTGCCCATGACTTCCAGCAGGGGTTTGACGGCCTCGAAGTCCTCGGGAAGGGCACCGACCATGAAAGTGAGCGTGCCGGCTTCGGCGCCCACCACGCCTCCGGACACGGGGGCGTCGACGGCGCGGTGGCCGGCCGCGACCGCGAGTTCTGCGGCCTCGCGGGCCTCGTCCACGTTGATGGTGGAGCAATCCAGGAACATGGTGCCCGGGGCGGCGGCTTCGAGCAGGCCGGGCGCACCGCCGGCACCGCGGTAGGCGTCAAGGAGGTGCTTGCCGCTGGGCAGCATGGTCAGCACGACGGCGGCGCCCGCCACCGCCTCGACAGCCGTCCCGGCAGTGGGAATGCCGTGCTCCCGGGCGGCGTCCAGGGCCGCCGGCACGACGTCGAAGCCGGTCACCCGGTAGCCGGCCTTGACCAGGTTGACGGCCATGGGGCCGCCCATGTGGCCCAGGCCGAGGAAGGCGATGGTGCCGGTAACCGGGGCTCCTGCGTCAGACATGGTTCTTCTCCTTGTTCTTCTCCGCGTTCTTCTCCTTCGGAGAGAGTTTTAGTTCGCGCCCGCCCAGCGGGGCGAAGTAGGCCGCGACGTCCGTCCCGGTGACCTCGGCGAGGGTGGCGGGTTTCCAGCGGGGATTGCGGTCTTTGTCCACCACCTGGGCGCGGATGCCTTCGCGGAAGTCCGGGCCGTCGAGGAAGCGCAGGCCGACGCGGTACTCCTGCTCCAGCGCCTGCTCCAGGCTCAGGCCGCGGACCCGGCGCAGGGATTCCAGCGCCACCTTGACCGCCGTCGGCGACTTGGCCTCGATGGTGTCCGCGGCTGCGGCGGCCTCCCCGGCCGCCTCTCCACCAAAGGCCCGCAGCCGGCGCAGGATTTCCCCGGCGTCGTCGCTGGAGTAGCAGGCGTCGATCCATTCCTGCTGTGCGGCCAGGGCTGAAGCCGGTGCCGGTTCGGCAAATCGGGCGACGGCGGCCTCCGCCTCCTCGGTTTCGAGCGCTGCCGCCAGGTCCGGCAAACGGCCGGAGGGCACGAAGCAGTCGGCGAGGCCCAGGAACAGCGCGTCCGCGCCGCTCAGATGGGCTCCGGTCAGGGCCGCATGGGTGCCGGTCTCCCCCGGCGAGCCGGCGAGCAGCAGGGTGCCGCCGACGTCGGGAACAAACCCGATCGTCGTTTCGGGCATGCCCGTGCGGGTGCGTTCGGTGACGATCCGCACGGAGCCGTGGGCCGAGATCCCCACGCCGCCGCCCAGCACCAGCCCGTCCATGAACGCGACGTACGGCTTGGGGTATTCGGAGATGAGCAGGTTCAGCCGGTACTCGACCGCCCAGAAGTCCGCGGTGGCGTCCCCGCCGTCGAGCATGTCCCGGTAGATGGCCACGATGTCCCCGCCGGCGCAGAGGCCCCGGTCCCCGGCGCCGCGGACCAGTACCGCGGCCACGGCGTCGTCGTCGGCCCAGAGCGTGAGCTGTTCGAGCATCGCGGCGGCCATGCCGGCCGTCAGGGCGTTGACGGCCGCGGGCCGGTTGAGCGTCACGACGCCGAGGCGGCCGCGCCGTTCAAACGTCACTTCCCCGGCCAAGGGTTCGCCGGCCGCTGCTCCACTGTCCGCCACCCGCGCAGCCTCCGCCCCCATCAGCTGCCTTCCGGCATGATGAAGCTGGCGCCCTGGCGGATACCGGACGGCCAGCGGCTGGTGACCGTCTTGGTCTTCGTGTAGAAGCGGAAGGCGTCGGCCCCGTGCTGGTTGAGGTCGCCGAATCCGGACGCCTTCCAGCCGCCGAAGGTGTAGTACGCAATCGGCACGGGGATGGGGACGTTGATGCCCACCATGCCCACCTGGACCCGGCTGGCGAAGTCGCGGGCGGCGTCGCCGTCGCGGGTGAAAATGGCCACGCCGTTGCCGAACTCGTGTTCGCTGCAGAGCCGCAGGGCCTCATCGTAGTCTTCGGCGCGGAGCACGCTGAGGACCGGGCCGAAGATTTCCTCCTTGTAGATCTTCATGTCCTTCGTGACGTTGTCGAACAGCGTGGGTCCGACCCAGAAGCCGCCGTCGTAGCCTTCCACCTTCAGGCCGCGGCCATCGGTGACCAGGCTGGCGCCTTCCTCGACGCCGGAGGCGATGTAGCCTTCGATCCGGTCCTTTGCGGAGGCCGCCACCACCGGGCCGAAATCGGAATCCTTGGCGAGGCTGTGGCCGACCTTGAGGCCGGCGATCCGCTCCTGCAGTTTCTCCACGAGGACGTCCGCGGTCTTCCGGCCCACCGGAACGGCCACCGAGATCGCCATGCAGCGCTCGCCCGCGGAGCCGAAGCCTGCCCCGATCAGGGCGTCCGCGGCCATGTCCAGGTCCGCGTCGGGCATGATCACCATGTGGTTCTTGGCGCCGCCGAAGCACTGCGCGCGCTTGCCGTTCGCCGCAGCGGTGGCGTAGATGTACTGGGCAATGGGCGTGGAGCCGACGAACCCGATGGCCTGGACCCGGGGATCCTCCAGCAGCGCGTCCACCGCTTCCTTGTCCCCGTTGACGACGTTGAAGACGCCGTCGGGGAGGCCCGCCTCGGTGAAGAGCTCGGCGAGGCGCAGCGGCACGGAGGGGTCACGTTCGGAGGGCTTGAGGATAAAAGCGTTGCCGGCGGCGAGAGCCGGCCCGGACTTCCAGAGCGGGATCATGGCCGGGAAGTTGAACGGCGTGATGCCGGCAACGACGCCGAGGGGCTGGCGCATCGAGTGCACGTCGACGCCGGTTCCGGCGTTGTCCGAGAACTCGCCCTTGAGCAGGTGCGGGGCGCCGGCGGCGAATTCGACCACTTCGATGCCGCGCTGGATGTCACCCTTGGCGTCCGGGAAGGTCTTGCCGTGCTCGGAGGACAGCAGGGTGGCGAGTTCGTCCATGTGCTCGTTGACCAGGTCCACGAACTTGAGCAGGATCCGGCCGCGGCGCTGCGGATTCATCGCGGCCCATTCCACCTGCCCCTTTTCGGCGCTGGCGATCACGTTGCGCACCTCCTCGGTGCTGGCCAGCGGCAGCCGGGCCTGGACCTCGCCGGTGCAGGGATCATAGACGTCGCTGAACCGGCCGGAGGTACCCTCAACCCGCTGCCCGTCAATGTAATGGGATAGTTCTCGAACCATGACCGAATGCTCCTTTGCATGTGACCTAGATCATCTCTTCAGCCGAATATACTCGGACTTCCTACTAATTTCCAGAGGACGGAGCCGGCCGGCGGCTTCGTCCGGTGGCCAAGTTCGGTAAGTTAGGGACTGTGAAGATTGCTACCTGGAATGTGAACTCGCTCCGTGCCCGCGCCGACCGTGTAGAGTCCTGGCTTCAGCGCACGGACTGCGACGTCCTGGCCATCCAGGAAACCAAATGCAAGGACGAGAACTTCCCCTGGGAGCTCTTCGAGAACATGGGCTACGAGGTGGCGCACTTCGGCCTGAGCCAGTGGAACGGCGTCGCGATCGCCTCCCGGGTGGGACTCGACGACGTCGAACGCACCTTCCTGGACCAGCCCGTGTTCGGCAAGAGCGGCAAGGACGCCGTGCAGGAAGCCCGCGCCATCGGCGCCACGTGCGGCGGCGTCCGGGTCTGGAGCCTCTATGTCCCGAACGGCCGCGCCCTCGACGATGAGCACATGCCCTACAAGCTCAACTGGCTGGACATCCTGAAAACCCACGCCGGCACCTGGGTCAAGGAGGACCCCCAGGCGCAGATCGCGCTGATGGGCGATTTCAATATCGCGCCGCAGGACGATGACGTCTGGGACATCGACTTCTTCCGCGCCAACGCCATGACCCACGTCAGTGAACCTGAGCGGGCCGCCTTCCACGCCTTCGAGGAGGCCGGCTTCCAGGATGTCGTCCGCCCGTACACCCCGGGGCCCGGCGTCTACACCTACTGGGATTACACGCAGCTCCGCTTCCCGAAAAAGGAGGGTATGCGGATCGACTTCATCCTCGGCTCCCCGGCCCTGGCGGCACGGGTCACCGGTGCGATGATCGACCGCGAGGAACGCAAGGGCAAGGGCGCCTCGGACCATGCCCCGGTGATTGCGGAACTGGCGGACTAATGGCTGCCGGCCAGGGAAGCGTCGTGATCCAATGACGGGGAGCATCTACCACGGACAGTCCGGGCTGCCGTTCTCTTCCGCGCTCCGGATCTACGAGCCCCTCGAGGCGTTCCCCGAACAGCAACGGAAGACCCTGGAGGCCGCCGGCGCCGGCCAGGCGTCCCGCGCCGCTGTGGAGAACGCCGAGCTGCTGGCGTCCCTGGGCCGCATCACCCGGCCCGACGGGGATCCGTTTCCCACCGGCCGGACCGATCTGGTGCGCGTTGTCGCGGTCCCGGCCAGGCGGGCCCCGTCCGGCGCAACGCTCGACGCCGTCAAGTCCGGGACAGCGGCCGCCCCGCAGCCCGACCGGTTGCTGTACTGCCCCAGCCAGCTGGTCCTCCGCGCCGGGCTGGCCGCCAATGCCCTGATGGAAGGCATCCACGGGCCCCTGGCCCAGCTGCTGATCCCGGAAGAACAGCGGGACAAACACCAGGAACGCATTGATGAGGTGCGCGCCCACGATGGCCTGAGCCGGGTCCACACCAGGGCGTCCACGTGGGGCATTCCGTTCAGCTGGTTCTGCCTTTTCCAGGAATCGGATCCCACCGACGTCGTCGAAGCCGACGGCCACATTGTGACGGTCCGCATCCGCGCCGGCATCGGCAACGCGCTGGAGCGGGTGAGCTACGCGGTGGCGCACCTGGCCCTCGCCGCGCCCGATCTCGACATGCTTGAGGATTTGACCCAGCTCACGGAATGGCTCGAGCTCTTCCACCCGGACTCGGCAGTGGAACTCGACTACGGCGGGGTGGCTGACAAGGTTTATCCGGATGATTCGCCGCTGGACGTACGCCTCGGCATCGAGTGCCTGGCGGAGGGGGACATGACCGGCGCCGCCGCGGCCTACCGCCGGCTGGCCTCGCGTTGGGTGCCAATCCGCCAGCTGGCCCGCGCGTCCTAGCCCGGCCCGACGCCGCTAGCGGAGCCGCGCGGACTGGCGCAGCGGCGGCGCCGTCGTCGTCCGGATAATCAGCCGGTGCGGCGCCACAGCCGACTGCACGGAGCCGGAAATGCCGTCGAGCTCGTCCAGCAGCATTTTGGTGCCGAGTTCGGCCTGCTGGTCCGGGCGCTGCCCGACTGTGGTCAGGCCCATGGCCTCGGCGAAGTCGTGGTCGTCGATGCCGATGACCGAGAGGTCCTCCGGGACGCGCACACCGGCTTTGTTGGCCTCGAAGATGATGCCCATGGCCATCTCATCGGAGGCGCAGAAGATTGCTGTGGGCTTGGGACCGTCGGCGGCCCAAAGGCGGCGGAATGCCTCCTGACCGCTGCGCACGGTGAAGTCCCCCCAGAGGTCCCATTCGGCCCGGACGGGCAGCCGCGCCTCGCCCATGATGTCGTGGAAAGCCTGGATCCGGACCCTGGGGACGTCGAAGTTGAGGTCGGTTTCGTCGTCGCCGTGCAGGAGCGCGATGTCCGTGTGGCCCAGCCCGATCAGGTGGCGCACTGCAGTGGCGGCCGCGGCGTAGTCGTCGATGCCGATGTAGGGGCACTCCTCGACGTGGCCTCCCACCACCACCAGCGGGATGTCGATTTTCTGCAGATGCTCGATTTCCTCGTGGGTGAGCGCCATGCAGAGGACCAGCAGGGCGTCGATCTGCTTGTAGACCATGGTCTTGCTGAAGAGCCGCTCACGGTGGCTGCCGTGGCCGCCGAGGTTGAAGAGGGAAAGGTTGTACTGCCGTGAGTGCAGTTCCCGGTCGGCGCCCTCGATGGCCTTGGAGAAGAACCAGCGGCTGACGAACGGGGCCAGCACGCCGATGGTTTTGGTCCGGCCCGTCGCCAGGCCGGACGCCGAGGACGACGCGACGTAGCCCAACGATTCGGCGATGCCGAGGATCTTCTCGCGGGTTGCCGGGGAAACGCGGGGCAGTCCCCGGACGGCCCGGGATACGGTGGCCGTTGACACGCCCGCAGCGGCGGCGACATCCTCAATGCTGACACCCGAGTGGCCGCCGCGCTGCGCCCGTTCCGTCCGTGCCACCTGTGCCCCCTAATTAACGGTCCGTGGAAGCCTGGCGGCTGCCCGCAGACGTGTTTCGCCCGCCTCCCCCCGGCGGCTGAATAATCCTGCCCCGCTGCTGTCCGGCTGCCTAGCCGCGCCGGCTGGCCGTCCGGCGCGGCAAACGCCGGCGCAGCCGGATCATCCCGTAGAGGGCCAGCAGCATGGCGAGCAGGCCCAGGGCCCAGAAGAGGGCCGGCTGGGCGGTCACTTCCATCCAGACAGTGACCACCAGCAGCACCACGGCCCAAAAGCCGAGGAACCCGATGATGATGTCGAAGTCCTCGCCGGAGCGCACCTTTCGACGCGTCGCCGGCACGTGGCCCTGGTTCTGCTCGTCAGTCATCACGCCTCAGTCACTTAACCGCGCCGGCCGTGAGGCCCGCGACAATCTTACGCTGGAACACCAGCACCAGGATGACCAAGGGAATGGTCACGATGGTTCCCGCAGCCATGATCGCGGTGTACGGAATCTGGTTCGGCTGCGCACCGGCGAAGCTTGCAATGGCCACTGTGACCGGCTGCGTTGCGTCGGACGAGAGCTGGCTGGCGATCAGGAATTCATTCCACGAGGAGATGAAGGCCAGGATGGCGGTCGTGAAGATGGCCGGTGCGGCCAGCGGCATGAT
>NZ_JBFUAU010000033.1:0-10120 GCF_056406115.1 Arthrobacter sp. P1_D4
GGACGGGCTGCGGTCCAACCCGCAGGTCTCGGACCAGGAGGACGTTCACGACGTCTACCGCCGCTGGCGCACCCTCGCCGAGAAGTATGAGCCGCACCGGCTGCTGGTGGGCGAGGTCAACCTGGAACCGGCCCGCGCCGCCCGCTACACCCGGGCCGACGAGATGCAGCAGGCCTTCGCCTTCGCGTTCGTGAAGCTCGGCTGGGACGCGCAGGCATGGGCCGCCGTCGGCAACGAACTCGAAGCCGCCCGTCAGCTTCATGGCGCCACCCCCACCTGGGCGCTGGAAAACCACGACATCGTCCGCTCCGTCACGCGGTTCGGCGGCGGCGAGCTCGGCAGCGTCCGGGCCCGGGCCGCCGTCGTGGCATTGCTCGGACTGCCCGGCGCCGCCTACATCTACCAGGGCCAGGAGCTCGCGCTGCCCGAGGTCGACGTCCCCGTGGAGGCCCGGGTGGATCCGATGTGGGCCCGCGGCGGCGTCTGCCGCGACGGCGCCCGCGTCCCGCTGCCGTGGACCGAGGACCCGGCTGCGAACCACGGCTTCTCGCTCGGCGTTTCGGCGGCCGAGCCGTGGCTCCCCGTCCCAGCGGGATGGGGCACGCACGCGATCGAGCTCCAGCAACAGGACCCCGAGTCCTCACTGGCGCTGGTGACCAAGGCCCTGGAGATGCGCCGGCTGCTGTGGAAGAACGAGGTCTTCACCGCGGACGACGACGGCACCTGGCGGGTCGAGGCCGGAAACCTGCTCATCTGCGAACGCAACGAGCATTTCCTGGTCGCCGTCGCTATGGGAACGGAACCGGTCAAACTTCCGGCCGGCGCAGTGTTGCTCAGCGCCGTACCCCTGGCGGAGGACGGCTGGCTTCAGCCGAACAACGCCGTGTGGATGCTGCGGGGCTGGGGCCATCGCCCCGCCGTCGGCGATGTCGTGTCACCTCAAAATACGGGGCGTGGACTTAATAGGCACGCTCTCGTCGGCCTTGAGTCTAGAGGCAGTTCCATCATTAAGGACTTTGCCCCGGGCGGTAGGTCAGCATCCTCGAGCGCTTCGGGAGTCGGCGGTGGTAAACAGGCCATCATGGCTCCCGGCTCGGCATAGCAAAAAGCCCCCGGTTCAATTGAACTGGTCCCCGGAAGTTGGACTGAGAAATTCAGTTCCGACTCCCGGGGAGCAGTTCAAATGTGCCGGGGGCTCTGGCCTTTCTATAAGTGTTACTTTACGGCGACGAATACCTTGTCGCCCAGCATGCCCGGGCGGACGGCGAGGACTCCTTGGGCAGCCGTGGCAGTCGGCACTTCAATGACCATGTTGCCTGTTGCGGTTCCATTCGCGTAAAGCGTGCTCGTGGTGTCGATGGGCTTCGGTGCGACGGCGTGATTGTCGAGTTTATTGACAGTCGTGCCCTCTGCCGTGACGTAGTCGATCGAAACAAAGGCAGGCATCTGCCCATCAGGGTCATCGCCGATGTAGGTGGTGGAGTAGTTCACCATCATGTACTCTGACCCCTTGGCCGGGGGGTCATTGAACTGGTTGGCCTTAACCACGGCATCCGTGGCTGCGAGAGTGACTGAGTTGACTACGACGCGCCAATCGTCAGATTCGATAACCGAGCCGATCGCGTACGGGTTCTCGCGGGTTCCGGCGTTGGCGGCAGGCTTTTCCTCTGCCGTTCCGCCGTTGCCACCAGCACCGTTGGACGGTTCGACGACTTTGGTGTCCCCACTGCCGATAGCGTTGTCAACCGACGCCGCAACGACCGAGAAGAACACGGCGAACCCCACGATTGTTCCCACGATGGACACAATCAGGGCGGTGACGCCCATCCACTTGGGCTTGTCCTTGAGAAACAGAGAAACGAGAGCCAGAACGAATGCGATCGGTAGCAGTATCCAGCCAACGATAAGAGCGCCGGGGATACAAGCGAAAATGAACCCGAGCGCTGCTGTGATGAGCGCGATCAGCCCTAGGACGTTTAGCGGCTTTTTTGCCTTCTCTGCTGCTGCCCGGGCCTCGCCCTCACGTTTGGCGTCGGGCACCGTTGTATTCTCTGTCATGGCAGTTCCTGTCTAACTCGATTGGCTGATTCTCTGGGTGACTTCTCCGCCATGCGGTGTCACTGAGATATAGCCCTGTGTCAGGCCAGACAGATCAATCCCCCACGAGGAACTATAGCCACATAGACCGAAAACCTGAGTATTGCCTGGAAGCTTTAGGAGAGGTTCAGCTGAAGCGGCGGGAAAGTGGCACAGAAGACGCGGAATTGTTACGTTTCTACACCGCACCGGTGCGGCCGACTAACAACATCTAGGTGCTGCGATACTGGTCATTTCAGCTTTGTTCCAACCGCCGCTGCCGGAACATCGGGAACGCCTCCCGCACCCGAGCCACCGTCTCGAACGAGATATCGGCTGCCCGGACGCCGGGTGCCAGGCCGAGGCCGGCCTCAACCACCCCCATGGGATTGACCAGAATGCTGCGGCCAACGGAGACCGGCGGGGCCTGGCAAACGCCAGCGACGTACACGCTGTTCTCGATGGCGCGTGCGGCGTTCAGCGCCAGCCACTGCTCGGTCTTGTGGTCGCCCGGCTCCCAGGACGAGGAGACCAGCAGGACCTGGGCTCCGGCGTCGGCCAGCGACCTGGCCAGCTCCGGGAACCGCAGGTCGTAACAGGTCATGAGGCCGAACCGCGCTCCCCCGGACTCGAACACCACCGGATCAGTGGACGGGCCCGGCTTGACGAACGTCGACTCCCCGAAACCCTGCGCATCGAAGAGGTGGATTTTCCGGTAGAAGGCGAGCCGGGCGCCGTCGGGCCCCAAGGCCACCAAAGTGTTGTACGCCTTGCCCGGTTCCTCCGAGGTTTCCACCACGCCCGCCACCAGCGGTATGCCGTCCGGCCCAGGATCATTCAGCCCTAACATCGTCCGGCACTTCAAAACGCCAAGGGCGCGCCCGGTCAGACCGGACGCGCCCTTCGTGTGCTCAACCGCCGCTCAAGCACCTGATTTCAGTCGACAAGCACCGGATGCATTTCGCGGTCCTCAGATTCAATGCGCCCCGGAACTTTGCCGCTCCGGTGGTGAAGCCAGTTCGCCACCGCCAGAAGCGCCACGAGTGCGAAAGTGCTCAGAAGCTGGGGACGGGAATCCTCGCCGATGAATCCCACCGTGAAGATCGCCGCGAGGATGAGCAGGCCAAACACCGTGAGCCACGGGAAGCCGGGCATCCGCAGGGGAAGCTCCGTCCCTTCGCGGTCGGCGCGGAGGCGCAGCGCGAGCTGGGCGAGGAGCGCGGACGTCCACACCAGCAGGCACGTCGAACCCACGATGTTGAGCAGGACGGGAAGCACCTTCTCGGGGAAAGCCAGCTCCAGCACAACCGTAACAACACCGAAGGCAACGCTGGCCAGGACTGCGACAACCGGAACCCGGGCCTTGGACACGGAAGCGAGCAGACGTGGCGCTTCGCCGCGCTCGGCAAGGGAGAAAGCCATCCGTGACGCACCGTAAAGGTTGGCATTGAGGGCGGAGAGCAGTGCCGCTACGGCCACCAGGGTGATGGCGGTTGCCGCGCCGGGCATGCCGGCGGCGTCCAGCACAGCGGCGAACGGGCTCTTCAGCCCCGCCGAGCCCACAGGAACCACCGCCGCGATCACGAAGATCGCACCGATGTAGAAGACCAGAATGCGCCACAGCACCGTCCGGACTGCCTTCTTCACACTGCGGGCCGGTTCCGCGGTTTCAGCTGCCGCCACGGAGACGATCTCGGTGCCGCCGAACGCAAATGCCACCACGAACAGGGCTGTGGCAATCCCGGCAAAACCGTCGGGCGCGAAGCCGGCTCCGGTGAAGTTGGACAGGCCCGGCGACTGGACGCCCGGCAGCCAGCCGAAGAGCAGGGCAGCGCCCACCAGGAGGAACCCGACGATTGCCGCCACCTTGAGCAGGGCGAACCAGAACTCGAACTCGCCGAAGTTCTTCACGCTGGTCAGGTTCACAGCGGTGAGCACCACAATGAACACGAAGGCCATCAGCCACACCGGCAGAGCCGGGAAAATGGTGGCCAGCAGGCCAGCCGCACCTAGCGCTTCGGCCGCGATGACCACCACGAGCTGCAGCCACCAGAGCCAGCCCACCGTGGCACCGGCCACCGGCCCGTACGCCTTGGCGGTATAGACGGAGAAGGCGCCACTGTCAGGATTGGCGGCGGCCATCTCGCCGAGCGCCCACATCACCAGGATGATGAGCGTGCCGGCCACGAGGTAGGAGATCAGCACGGCCGGGCCGGCAGCCTGGATGCCGGCGCCGGAACCGATAAACAGGCCCGCGCCGATGGCGCTTCCGAGCCCCATCATGGTGAGCTGTCGGGGTTTGAGTGCGGCGCCAAGTGGGCGGGCAGACGTCTTTGTCTGTTGTTCCATGGGGAGTCCTCTGGTTGTAGGCGGAACGGATTGGTGCGAAAGGTCAGTCGATGGCAGAGGCTGCGTGGGCTTCCAAAAGCCGGAGCACGCGATCGTTGGAGGCGGGGCCGGCAACGGTGATCCGCACGCCGTCTCCCTGGTATGCCCGGACCAGGATGCCCGCGCGGTCGAACGCGTCCACCAGCCTCGCCTGGAGCAGCTCATCCGCACGGATCCACAGGAAATTGCCCTGGCTCGGCTGCAGTTTCCAGCCCTGGGCTTCCAGCTGCGCGGCCATCCGTGCGCGTTCCTGTTTGACGGCGCCAACCCGCGCTTCCATCTCCTCCCCGGCGTCCAGCGACGCGATGGCTGCCTTCTGGGCCAGCGCGCTCACCGAAAAGGGAAGGGCGGTCCGGCGCAGTCCCTCAGCAATATCGGGCGCCGCCACGGCGTATCCCACGCGCAGGCCGGCGAGTCCGTACGCCTTCGAGAAGGTGCGCAGGACGCAGACGTTCGGGTACTGGCGGTAGAGCGCCAGGGAATCGGGGCCGCTGCCCGCTTCGGCGTATTCCACGTAGGCCTCGTCGATCACCACAAGGATGTCGGAGCGGACGGACCGCAGGAAGGCCTCGATCCGTTCATGGCTGATCGGTACGCCGGTGGGATTGTTGGGGGTGCAGAGCAGGATGACCTTCGTGCGGGCAGTGACGGCCGCGGCCATAGCGTCAAGGTCGTGCCCCTCTGCGCCGTCCAGCGGGATGCGGACCGGCTGGGCGCCTGCCAGCTCAACCAGGATGGGGTAGGCCTCGAAGGAGCGCCAGGCGAACATCACTTCATCCCCGGCGTCGCACAGTCCGGTGATGATCTGCTGGAGGACGCCGACGCTGCCGGGTCCCGCCGCGACCTCTCCGGCCGTGACGCCGAGGTGGCGGGCAATCCGTTCACGGAGTTCGACGGCGGCACTGTCAGGGTAGCGGTTCATCGTACCGGCCGCTGCGGCCACCGCAGCGGCGGCAGCGGGCAGTGGCTCGTAGTGGCTTTCGTTGCTGGCGAGGGCCGCAATGTCCGTGCCGGCGCTGCGCCGACCCGGGACGTAGGGCGGAAGTCCGGCCACAGCGCCACGAAGGGCGGGATGCGCGGTGTCCGGTGCGGTTAGGAGCTGATCACGGGTCATGAGCAACGATCATGATTGTGACCCCGCGCACATTGCAAGATACCCTAAAACCATTGGGACTTCTGCTCAACTTCTAGTGTCTATGGTGAAAATATGACCATCCCGAACCCCCGCACCCTGGATTCCCTCGACGGCAGGATCATCCTGGCCCTCGACAAGGACCCGGAAGCCAGTGCCTTGGCACTCTCGCGGACACTCGGCGTCGCACGGAACACGGTCCACGCCCGGCTGGGACGGCTCGAGCGCAGCGGCGCGCTCCGCTCCTTCAGCCGGAGGCTGGATCCGGCCGCACTTGGCTATGACCTGATGGCTTTCCTCTCACTGTCCATCAGCCAGACGCGGACAGGCGCGGTGGAAGACGGACTCGCCGCGATCCCGGAGGTCATCGAGGTGCACGCCACCACCGGGGACGCGGACCTCATGGCCAAGGTGGTGGCCCGCAGTACGGCCGATCTCTACCGCATCACCAACGAGATCCTGGAAATCGAGGGGATCCAACGGACCAGCACGGCCATTTCTGTGCTGGAACTCATGCCACCCCGCTACGACGGCCTTCTGAGCCGGCTCTCCGAGCAGGAATCCCGCCCTTCGAAGTAAATTCAGGTGACGCACGCCACAAGTAGGCATATTTTCAGTTGCGCCCGCCCACTCCTGCCAAATATCCCAGTCAAAATCGCCTCTCTTGCCTATCTGTGAACCAGGCCACAAGATTCCTGCATGACTTCACTTACCGTCTCAGGCCGCGTGGCGCAGGTTCTCAGCAGCTATCTCAGCGATGTCTTCGGCGTGATGGGCAACGGAAACGTCTACTTCCTGGACGCCGCGGAAAAGCTGGGCCTCCGCTTCTCCCCCGTCCGCCATGAGGGCGCCGCCATCGCCGCGGCCGACGCCTACTACCGGACGTCAGGACGCCTCGCAGCGGGCACCACCACGTATGGCCCCGGCTACACCAATGCACTCACCGCCCTCGCAGAGGCGGTCCAGGCGCAAATCCCCGTGGTGCTGGTCACCGGGGACGCTCCGAGCACCGGCGCCCGGCCCCAGGACGTGGACCAGGCAGCCATCGCCGCGGGCCTCGGCGCCGCGACCTTCACCGTCACCCGCGACGCCGCCGGCTCCATCACGCAGCAGGCGGTGGAATACGCGCTCACCAAGCGCACCGCCGTCGTCATTGCCATTCCCTACGACCTCGTGGCACTCGAGGCGGCAGAAGAAGAGCTTCCGGCGCCGTTGGCACCGGCCGTGAGTGACGACGTCGACGGCGGCGGCCTTGGGCAGGTAGCCCGCCTGCTCGCCGGGGCGAAGCGGCCGCTGATCCTCGCCGGCCGCGGTGCCCATCTCGCCGGCGCCGGTCCGGAGCTCCGGGAGCTCGCCGACCGCCTCGGCGCGCTGACCGCCGGGACCGCCCTGGCGCTCAACCTCCTCCAGGGCGAGGGGTACCTGGGCGTCGCGGGCGGCTTCGGCACGGACACCGCGGCCGGGCTCATGGGTGAGGCCGATGTGGTCCTCGTGGCAGGGGCAAGCCTGAGCCCCTTCACCATGCGGTTCGGGCACCTGCTTGGCCCGGACAGCACCGTCATCCAGATCGACGCCGCCCTGCAGCCGACGCACCCCCGGGTGGACACGTTCGTCAGCGCGGACGTGAAGTCTGTTGCGGGGCGCATCCTGAAGATGCTGAATGGCCCGGCGTCCCCGGACGCCCCCGCAGAAGCATGGCGTGCGGAAGCCCGCAAACGCCTGGCCGAGGGACCGGCCCACCATCCAGGCTCAATGGAGACCCCGGACGGCCGACTGGACCCGCGCTCCCTTGCCACGGCACTGGATGCGGTGCTGCCGGAGCGCCGCACGGTGGTCCAGGACGGAGGGCACTTCGTCGGCTGGGCGCCCATGTACTGGCGCATCCCGAGGCCGCAGGACCTGGTCATGGTGGGGACCGCCTACCAGGCCATCGGGCTGGGCCTTGCCAGCGCCGTCGGGGCCGCCCGCGCAGTGGAGGACGGCCGCACCCTGGTGCTGGCCTCCGGCGACGGCGGTTTCCTGATGGGCCTGTCCGACCTCGAATCGCTCATTGGTGCGGCCAGCAGCGCCGTCGTCGTGATCTACAACGATGCCGCCTACGGAGCCGAAATCCACCAGTACGGCTCCCAGGGCCTGACCGAAAAACCCATGCTGATCCCCGAGGTGGACTTCAGTGGCATCGCCCGCGCGCTCGGTGCGGAATCCGCGATCATCCGCTCGCTGGCAGACCTTTCCGCGCTCCAGGACTGGATCGACGCCGGCGCCAGGGGAACCTTCGTGGCCGACTGCCGGATCACGTCGAGCGTCCGGGCCCCGTGGCTGAGCGAGTGGATGGCGGCCTCGCAGGCCGCGAAGGCGGCGGTGGCGGGGTAGATCACGATGGCTGACAGAAAAGAATCAGGCAGGCCAGGCGATCACGTTTAAGCAGTAGGGGCTGATTTCGGATTCACACATCAACGAGCACCTCTGTCAGTAACGCATCAGGGCCTCAAGGTCTTTCCGCTCAGCGAGCACCACTGGAAGCCGCGTTAAGGATGCGCTGGCGGCGTACCTCAAATAAATCAAGGCTGTCCAGGCGGTAGCGCTCGTACGTTGGCGGGTCGAATGGCAGCACCGGCTCAAAGTACTTGAAGGGAGCAAGAACAGCACGGCATCATGCCCATCCCCGAAGCCGACTGGATGGAAATGATTGATGTATCGCTGGAAGGAGCCGAATAGGGCGAAGTCGGAATGACGATCCGTGGTCGCGAACAAGGGATTCGTGTCATGACAGGTTGACTCAACTGGATGGAGCGTGCTCGCACAGCCGACTGTGACACGCCCGCTCACAGCCCTTGGGGTCAGTCCTCGTAGTCGCCTTCAGCGAGTTCCTCATCCAAGTCAGCGGGCGGAGGCCCCAGGTGAAGCCCGGCTGGCTCCGGACTACGAATCTTGAACATGTCGAGAATACGAGCCGTGAGATTCGCGCGCCGTTGCTCGAAGAACGCGGTGAATTCGTCAACTGAGTGCGGCAGCGGCGACGGCAAAGCATGTCGTGCGAGGAATGCGCTGCAGTCATCTGAAGATGGAAACTCCGCCGCAAGCCAATCGTTCGGTGCCTTGTCAGACTTACCAATGTTTTCGAGTCCTGGGAGCAGCTGAAGGTTCGGCAGGCGGTCCCGTAATGAGACGAGCTCGTCGATGGATTCGGCGGTGAATCGAGGTGCGCCGTCGGCGTTCCTGTGACTCGCCAGTTCCTTCTTGTCGAACCGTGCGGCCGGGAACACGTGGTCGACGTGAAACTGGTTGCGCGTGTCGACATGCGGGAAAAGGGCTGCAAGCACTGCAAAGGTTCGAGCTCTGCCGTACTCCAGGCTCAAGATGTCGTCGACCAGGGCGTCTGTGACTGCGAGCGATTTGCCACGAAGTGCCATCGCCTGTTCGATCGCCGCGACCGGGAACGCCGAGCCGCCCTGGGCCTTGATGACCTCGCGCAGGTCGCGGAGCAAGGTGTCCAGGCCAGAGCCCCAGACGCCGCGCACGATGAGGGACCGCAGAACCCATGACCGAAGCGCTTCACGATCCTCGCGGGACGCGGGTGACTCGCGGTATGCGTGTCCGAGCCTCCGGTGGTGCACGTAGGAGGCGACCGGGATAAGGATGCTGTCCGCGGTGAGGGCTCCGCCTGAAAGCCAGAAATCGCTGAGAAGCCCGACGGCGACGTGAAGGGATGTACTCATGACATCCCAGCCGGCCTCGAGCTTCGCCATGTTGGCGGTAATGAAGTTCTTGACCTTGAACCCGATGTCACCGACGTCCGCAAGCACCAGCCCTGACTTCAGGATCGTGTCTCGGGAGAAGTTGAACCCGTTCCCCGTCTGATTGAGGGAGTCCACCAGGCCGTGGACGGCGGCACGAGCATCGCCCTCCCACTGCGCCGTCGCGATAGACAGAAGCAGGTCGCTGTAGGACAGGACCGTGCCGCCGGAGTTGACTCGCACGAAGATGTCGAGGACACGTTCGATGTCCTGCACGTCTTCTTCATAGAAGTGGAGGCTGGCGCTGTGGTGGATCTCCTGCCAGAGCTTCGCGGCGAGCGCGACTGCTGTCTCCTGCACGCAACGAAACCGTTTACGTAAACCGTTTGCGTATTCCGTTACGCATCGGCCCATGCAGCCCAGCAGACACCCTCAGGGAGGAGGAACAGTGGTCACCATCCGCGATGTCGCCAAGCACGCCGGCGTCTCCCCGGCCACGGTCTCCCGGGTTGTCAACGGGCTCGTCGGCTACTCCGACGAGACCCGGGAACGCGTCGAGACCGCGGTCAAGAGCCTCAGCTACGAAACGGACTACCTCGCCCGGGGCCTCAAGACCCGGCAGACCTCCGTGATCGGGTTGCTCGCACCGATGGTCTCGGATGCCCTGGCCTCCCAGGTCATGCAGGGAGTGGAGGAGGAAGCCCAGGAACGCGGCTACGCCGTGATGCTCGGCCGCACCGGCGCAAAATCCGCCTACATCGCCGGTTACCTGCGGACCCTGCGCACC
>NZ_JBFUAU010000034.1:0-6268 GCF_056406115.1 Arthrobacter sp. P1_D4
AGCCAGGTCGCCTACGAGGTGATCGGCAACGACGTCACCATCACCATGGCCGCCGAGGCCGGCCAGCTCCAGCTCAACGCCTTCGAACCCATCATCGTCCACAGCCTCCACAAGAGCATCTCCCACCTCGAAGCCGCGTGCCGCACCCTCACGGCCCGCTGCATCCGGGGCATCACCGCCAACACCGAACACCTCCGCCTCACCGTGGAACAATCCATCGGCCTCGTCACCGCCCTGAACCCGCAACTGGGCTACGCCACAGCCACGGCCATCGCCCAGGAAGCCCTCGCCACCGGCAAAGGCGTCGCGGAACTCGTGCTCGAACACGGCCTGCTCACCGACGAGCAGCTCACCGAACTCCTCAGCCCGCAGCGCCTGGCCAACCTGAGCAAGTAGCGCCCCTCCGAACCCCGAAGGACCCCCATGACTTCTCCTGACACTGCCCGCGCCCAAAAACTGCCCGCTCAACAGCAGACCCAGCAACAATCCGCCGTCACCGACCACACCATTCCGGCTCATGCCCACGCCTCGGGAGCTGCGCTCCACGCCGAGGACCAGGGCTACCACAAAGGCCTGAAACCCCGGCAGGTCCAGATGATCGCGATCGGCGGCGCCATCGGCACCGGCCTGTTCATGGGCGCCGGCGGCCGGCTCGCCACCGCCGGTCCGGCCCTGATCATCAGCTATGCCGTCTGCGGGTTCTTCGCCTTCATGATCCTGCGCGCGCTCGGCGAACTCGTGATGCACCGGCCCTCGTCCGGCTCGTTCGTGTCCTACGCCCGCGAATTCTTCGGCGAGAAGGCCGCGTTCGTCACCGGCTGGCTGTACTGGCTGAACTGGGCCATGACCGCGATCGTGGACATCACCGCCGTCGCGCTGTACATGAACTTCTTCAAGAAGTACTGGGCGCCCATCGCGGACGTGCCGCAGTGGGCCTGGGCGCTGGCCGCCCTGATCCTGGTCCTGGGCCTGAACCTGATCAGCGTCAAGGTGTTCGGCGAGCTGGAATTCTGGTTCGCGCTCATCAAGGTCGTGGCGCTCGTGTCCTTCCTGCTCGTCGGCATCTACTTCGTCATCTTCGGCACGCCCGTGGCCGGGCAGGAAGTCGGCTTCAGCCTCATCGCGGACAACGGCGGCATGTTCCCCAACGGCCTGCTGCCGGCCATCGTGGTGATGCAGGGCGTCGTGTTCGCCTACGCCTCGATCGAACTGATCGGCACCGCCGCCGGCGAGACCGAAAACCCCGAAAAGATCATGCCGCGGGCAATCAACACGGTGATCGTGCGCATCGCGGTGTTTTACGTCGGCTCGCTCGTGCTGCTCTCCCTGCTGCTGCCCTACAGCTCCTACAAGGCCGGCGAAAGCCCCTTCGTGACATTCTTCGGCTCCATCGGGGTCGACGGCGTGGACGCCATCATGAACCTCGTGGTCCTCACCGCGGCGCTGTCCTCGCTCAACGCAGGCCTTTACTCCACCGGCCGGATCATGCGCTCGATGTCCATTTCCGGTTCCGCGCCGAAATTCGCCGGCCGGATGAACAAGTCCGGCGTCCCCTACGGCGGCATCGCCCTCACTGCCGCAGTGGCTGTCCTGGGCGTGATCCTGAACGCCGTGGTCCCTGCCGAGGCCTTCGAGATCGTCCTGAACGTCGCATCGCTGGGCATCATCAGCACCTGGGCCATGATCGTCCTGTGCCAGATGCAGCTCGCCCGGCTCGCAGCCCGCGGAGAACTGCTCCGGCCCGCGTTTCGTATGCCGGGCGCACCCGTCACGGGCTGGATCACCCTGGCCTTCCTCTTGGCGGTGCTGGTCCTCATGGCCTTCGACTCGCCAGTCGGAACGTGGACCATCGCCTCCCTCGCGGTCATCATCCCGCTGCTGATGCTCGGCTGGCGCCTCTGCCGGCACCGCATCCTGGAGATCGCCGCCGTCCGCGACGGGTTCACCGGCCCGTATCCGCTCGTGGCCAACCGACCCGTGCGTGGGACCGGCGGGGATTCGGAGTAAAATCCCGGCAGTCCGGGTCCGCGTAACGCAACGTCCCCGCAACCTCTCCTGCACGTGGTTCGCATATGCTCAGCGGACAGACTCAACATGGCTCAGCGACGAACCACCCGGGAGACAGCTCATGACCAATTGGCGGATCAGGGATTTCCATTCGGCCGACCTCGACGGCATCCTGCACCTCTGGGAGTCCCTCAAGGAATCAAATGTCGAGCCCGTCTACGCGCTCTCGGAGGTCCTGGCCTCCTGCGAGAAGGACCACGCCGTCGTCGCGGTGCAGGGCGAGCAGGTGGTGGGCGCCGCCGTCGGACGGGCCGCCCACGACCAGGGCTGGATCGTCTTCCTGGCCACGTTGCCCGAATTCCGGGGCCGCGGGATCGGTACCTCGCTGCTGGCCGCGGTCGAGAACCGGATGGCACCGCACGGGCTCAACAAGCTCTCGGCCCTGATGCCGGAATCCGAAACCCGGGTGGAGGCGTTCCTGGGCCGCGGCTTCGCGCTGAAGAAGAACCTGCGCTACTTCGAACGGAAGATCCCGGTCCAGCGCCAGGAACTGGAACCCCTCAGCCTGCTTGGCGGCCGCATCCTGGCCCGTGACCTGTGGGAGAACGTCGCAGGCATGCGCCTCGAAAAGGAACTCCTGGAGCGCCGGCTGGTCCTTCCGCTCGCGGAGGCCGACCTCGCCGACGAATACGGTGTGGTGCCGCCGCGCGCCGTGGTCCTTTTCGGCCCTCCCGGTACCGGCAAGACGACGTTTGCGAAGGCGATCGCGTCCCGGCTGGAGTGGCCGTTCGTGGAGGTCTTCCCCTCCCGGCTGGCCGCCGATCCGAAGGGGCTGGCCGGGGCGCTGCGCGAGACGTTCCTGGAAATCGCCGAACTGGAGCACGCGGTGGTCTTCATCGACGAGGTCGAGGAGATCGCCGCGCAGCGCTCGGGCGAACCGCCCTCTCCCCTGCAGGGCGTCACGAACGAGCTCCTGAAGATCATCCCCGCCTTCCGCGAGCAGCCCGGCCGGCTCCTGGTCTGCGCCACCAACTTCATCCGCGCCCTGGATTCGGCGTTCCTGCGGCACGGCCGGTTCGATTACGTCATCCCGATCGGCCTGCCGGACCGGCAGGCCCGGGAGGCCATGTGGCAGCGCTTCATCCCCGTTGCCGTGGTGGACGACGTCGACGTCGAGCTCCTGGTGGACCGTACCGAGGGCTTCTCCCCCGCGGACATCGAGTACGCGGCCCGCAGCGCCTCCCAGCGGGCACTGGAAAAGGCGGTGTACGACGACGGCGGCGCGGCGTCCAGCGGCAGCGCCTCAGTCCGCGAGGCGGTCCGGAAGGGCCCCTCGACCCAGGACTACCTCGACGCGATCGCGGACACCCGGACAACGGTCAGCGATGAAGTGCACCAGCAGTTCCTCGAGGACATCGACGCCCTGGGACGCGTCTAGATGGGCTCCGCCAGCAGTTTGTGATGGGGCCAGGCCGCGATCAAGGCATACAGCGGCGGTATCCTTGTGATTGGGGCCACTTGGACCCCACTTCTGTTTGTCGACACTGGAGCCACCGTGCGTAGTCCCCGGTTGCTATCCCCAAACCCGGCGACCGAGCCGGTGCAATCTGCTGCCAGGCGTGTCACAGCATCGATGCAGCTCAGCATCAGGTCCGGGACGGGTCCGCTTCGCAGAATCATTGAAGAATCCTGGAAGCGTTCGCTCCGGCTGCAGGCCAACCCTGACATGCCGCCGTCCTCGGTACTCCTCGATGGAGAAGCCCTTGAGGAGTACCGTCGCGGCCATCCGCTGGCGTCGATCATGCCGGTGATTAACAAGCTGCTGATTCAGCCCAGTTCCGACCAAGGGTTGCTCGTGGCTGTCGGGGATGAGCTGGGCCGGCTCCTGTGGGTCGACGGGGACGCTGCCCTGCGCCGGCGTGCCGAGGGCATGATGTTCGTTGAGGGCGCGGACTGGTCCGAGGCCAGCGTGGGCACGAGCGCTCCTGGAACCGCCCTGGCGCTGGGCCGCAGCATCCAGGTCTCCGGTCCCGAGCATTTCAACCGGGCCGTTCACGCGTGGAGCTGCACGGCCGTGCCGTTCCGTGATCCAGACACCGGCGCCGTGATCGGAGTCCTGGATATCACCGGCACCGAGATGGCAGTCGCCCCGCACACGCTTTCCCTCGTAGAGGCTGCGGTCGCGGCCGCGCAGGCGCAGCTGCACGTGGAGCGTCTCCTGCTGGCCGCTGCGCAACGCGACCGGCTCGCACGGCGGCGACAGCCCGCGTCCGCCGCAAGGCCCAGAACCGTTCCCGGCAGCCCGGCCCGGAGCCTCTATCGCAACAGCCTGCAACTGCTCGGCCGCGACCACGCGCTGCTCAGCATCGAAGGAAGAACAGTATCGCTGTCTCCACGGCACAGTGAGATTCTGGCCCTGCTGAGCATCCATCCGGATGGTCTCAGCGGCGAGGAGCTGGGCGGCATGCTGTTCGGGGAAGTCCCAGCCATGACACTTCGGGCGGAGATGGTCCGGTTGAGAAAAGTCCTGCAGCAGTTCAATCCTGCCGCCGTACCGGAATCCCGGCCCTACAGACTCATCGTGGACGTGCTGCCGGACGCCGGACAGGTTCTCAGTTGCCTCCAGCGCGGGGCACACCGAGTCGCCCTGGAGATTTATCGCGGACCGGTGTTGCCTCGCTCCGAGGCTCCGGGTGTGGTGACGCTGCGCAGGCGCGTCTCCACACTCCTTCGGGAGGCGGTCCTAACGGACGGCAGCGCGGAAGCCCTGCTCCAGTATGCGGAACTTCCCGAAGCGAGCGATGACATTGCCGTCCGGATGGCGGCGCTGAAGCTGCTGCCGCCCCGCTCCCCTAAGAGGGCTGGGGTGGTGGCCGACATCGAGCGCCTGGAAGCCGAACTCGGAACTCACCAGCCAAGGTGACCTGATTCACAAGACTGCAACCTCGTCGCAACCCTCCCTTCCCTAGGCTTTAGGCAGCGGCCATCATCCTGCTCAGCACAAGTGCCAGCGATGGTTGGGTTATCCACACCCTGACAATCCGCGGGCCTCACCCGCACCCCCGGTGAGGCTTTCGGCGGACAACGGGCATCACGCCCGGCTTCTGGAGTGACGTTCAAACTCATGCCTGCGCATTATTTGCTGCGGCTACAAACGACGAAGGAATATCGACAATGACGACGATGAGAGCAGCTGTAGTTACCGAATTCGGCAAGGATCTTCAGATCCAGGACCTGCCCGTTCCCGTGCCGGGACGCGGAGAGGCCCTGGTCAAGGTCCTCACCACCGGCGTATGCCACACCGACCTGCACGCCGCGGAGGGAGACTGGCCGGTCAAGCCGTCACCGCCCTTCATTCCCGGCCACGAAGGCGTGGGCGAGGTCGTCGCCCTCGGCGAAGGCGTCACCGATCTGGCCATCGGCGATTTGGTCGGCAACGCGTGGCTCTGGTCCGCTTGCGGCGACTGCCAGTACTGCCGCACTGGCTGGGAAACCCTGTGCGAGGCGCAGCAGAACGCCGGTTACAGCGTCGACGGCTCCTTCGGCGAGTACATGCTGGTCGACAGCCGGTTTGCCGCCCGCATTCCGGCCGGTTCGGACCCGGTGGAAATCGCACCCGTGCTCTGCGCCGGCGTGACCGTCTACAAGGGCCTGAAGATGACCGAGGCCAAGCCGGGCCAGTGGGTCACCATCTCCGGGATCGGCGGACTCGGGCACATCGCTGTCCAGTACGCCGTCGCCATGGGGCTGCGGGTCGCTGCGGTGGACATTGCCGATGACAAGTTGGCCCTGGCCAAGAAGCACGGCGCCGAACTGACCGTCAACGCCCTGCACGAAGACCCCGTCGAAGTTATCCAGCGCGAAACCGGAGGATGTCATGGAGTCCTGGTCACGGCAGTGCACCCGTCAGCGTTCGGGCAGGCCATCGGGATGGCCCGGCGCGGCGGAACGATCGTTTTCAACGGGCTGCCGCCGGGGGACTTCCCGGCGCCGATCTTCGAGATTGTGCTCAAGGGCCTGACGGTCCGCGGCTCAATTGTCGGAACCCGGCAGGACCTGGAAGAAGCACTCGACTTCTACGCCCAGGGCAAGATCCACCCCACGGTCTCCACGAGGGAGCTCTCCGAAGTGAATGCTGTCCTCGACGAAATGAAGCATGCCAAGATCGACGGCCGCGTGGTCATCAAGTACTGATCAACAAGTACTGATCAACCCGGCTGGCTGCGGCAGCGGCGTATCCCCAGGCACCCTGGGGATACGC
>NZ_JBFUAU010000035.1:0-7779 GCF_056406115.1 Arthrobacter sp. P1_D4
GGATTGGCCGCCTCCGCTCCGGTTCCCAGCATTTCCGCTGGTCTCCCTCGCGGCGACTTAGAAAACAATACACCCACCACGCCCCCACCGCAACTCCACCCCCCACACCCACCCCACCACCCAAAAACCCCGCCACCACAACCCAAAACCACCCGTCACGCACCTCATCGCACACTCCCCCGCCGCCCACGGCCACTATGCCGTGCATCACTCCATCCCCGTGCCGGCAGCTCCCCACACGGCGGGCCCAGGCACTAGCAGGGGCGTATGACGAGTTGATGGCCCAACAGCAGCGAAGAACCTTGAAACCCGCGGCGGAAGTTGCAGGATCTCGTGGTTTGATCGATCGATTGATTCGGCCGCAGCCTGTTCCCAGTACATCGAAGCAGCAAGAACTGTCAGGCAACCCCCTGAGGTCACCCTTGCTGTCTGTTCTTCCTGCGAGCTCCCCCAGTCCATGTTCGCGATGTTTAGGTTGTCATCGACTCTCCAGAGTTCGCGCGCAATGCATCGGAACGGTCGACGCGATGCCTCGCGCAGATCCGTGATCTGTATCGGATACCCGCCTTCTGGAGCGCCACGTTCCACGAGGAACAAGACAGAGGCGTGTTCATTGCCTGCCGGAACCGCCTGGCGAACCTGTTTCCACCCGACGCGATTCCAGGCGGTATCATCAACGGCCCTCACTCAGGCGCGGAATCCATCTTCATGCTCGGAAAGCGCATCCACCCAGACGTCTGGTGCTGAAGGTCGTAGGCACCAGAAGGGAGGGAGGGCCAGGCCTGTGCGTGAGTTCTTTCCTTCGTGCGTCTTCTGTCGCCAATAGTCCCGGGAAACCGGGCAGCTCTTCAGGGCCTAAAGCAGGAGGCGTAGGAGACGCGCAGGGCCGGCGGTCGTAGCGGCGCGGGCGGTGGTGGCTGCGGGCGATCCGGCCGGAACGCCGAGGCTAGCGCCGCGGCCGGAAAAGCAGTGCCGCCGCCGGCCGGGCCGTGTCCGCAGCGTGCTCTTGACGCGGCCCCGGCCGCAAGGGTAGACAAGGGCCATCCCGGTGCTGTCGCGGGGGTTATGACCGCAGACAGAACGCGGGCAGCGCGGGGACCGTCATGATGAACCACGGCGGAGCAGCGGAGTGAGGTGTGAGCGATGACCGGATTAGTTGCCTTCCGCTTCGTGGCGCTCGGCTGGGCAGCCTACTTCGCCGCGGAAGCAGGGGTTGCGGACGAATGGGCGTACTACTTCGCCGTCTTCGTGATTGTGCTGGCCCAGTGCGCCGGTGTACCGCTTCCCGCCGTGGCCGTCCTGCTTGGCGCCTACGCCTCGGCGCGCCACGGAGACCTGAACCTTACCGCCGTTATCGCGGTCGGCAGCCTGGGCGCCATGCTCGGGAGCACTATTGGCTACGTACTTGGGCGGGTGGGAGGCCGTCCGCTGATGCTTCGACTCGCACAGCGCTTCCATGCCGACGAGAATCGCATCCTCCAGCTCGAGTCGTTCTTCGATCGTCACGGCGGCAAAGCCTTGTTCTTCGGCCGCTGGGTCATTGTTGTCCGGCTCTGGGGCGCCATTGCCGCGGGGGCCGCCAAGATGCCGTGGCCCACTTTTCTGCTCTGGACCATCACAGGGTCAATTGCCTGGGTCGCGAGCCTCAGTGTTCTCGCCTATTTGGCCGGGGCGCTGGCCAATGCGATCGGTGACGCTCTCGACATCGGCGGTTGGGTGCTGGTCCCATTCGTCGTGCTGGGCCTGGTGATCGTTTGGCGCCGGCGCAGACGCCGGAAGCTCAGGTCAGCGGGAGGGACAGGGGACGGCGCACCCGATGCCGAATGAGCCCGTCCAGGCGCGTCCGGCCTGTACGTTCCTGCGGCAACGCTCGGCCTCCTTCAAGGCGGAGCATACGACGTCGCAGGGGGCCCCTCATCGGCGATCGGGCACCAGGGTGATTACCGGACCGACCCGGGTTCGGCTGGGCACGTAGCCGGGGCCGGCGGGCGGCCGTTCCCCCGGGGCCGGGCCGCCGAAGGCACGGGCCTGGTCCTGAAAGGCCGGTTAAATGCGGGAGGACCCCTACCTGGTGGTGGGGGTCCTCGACCGTTAATGGTGTTCCGGCGGTGACCTACTCTCCCACACCCTCCCGGGTGCAGTACCATCGGCGCTGTGGGTCTTAGCTTCCGGGTTCGGGATGGGACCGGGCGTTTCCCCCACGCTATGACCGCCGTACCGGTCAGCTTCACGAGTCGTTAGTCCTCGCTTCCACATCCGGCCTATCAACCCAGTGGTCTGGCTGGGGGCCTCTCACACACAAGGTGTATGGAAATCTCATCTCGAAGCGAGCTTCCCGCTTAGATGCTTTCAGCGGTTATCCCATCCGAACGTAGCTAATCAGCGGTGCACTTGGCAGTACAACTGACACACCAGAGGTTCGTCCGTCCCGGTCCTCTCGTACTAAGGACAGCCCTTCTCAAATTTCCTGCGCGCGCAGCGGATAGGGACCGAACTGTCTCACGACGTTCTAAACCCAGCTCGCGTACCGCTTTAATGGGCGAACAGCCCAACCCTTGGGACCTACTCCAGCCCCAGGATGCGACGAGCCGACATCGAGGTGCCAAACCATGCCGTCGATATGGACTCTTGGGCAAGATCAGCCTGTTATCCCCGAGGTACCTTTTATCCGTTGAGCGACGGCCATTCCACAATGTACCGCCGGATCACTAGTCCCGACTTTCGTCCCTGCTCGAGATGTCTCTCTCACAGTCAAGCTCCCTTGTGCACTTACACTCGACACCTGATTGCCAACCAGGCTGAGGGAACCTTTGGGCGCCTCCGTTACTTTTTAGGAGGCAACCGCCCCAGTTAAACTACCCATCAGGCACTGTCCCTGACCCGGATTACGGGCCGAAGTTAGATGTCCAAAGTGACCAGAGTGGTATTTCAACGATGACTCCACCCGAACTGGCGTCCGGGCTTCAACGTCTCCCACCTATCCTACACAAGCCACTCCGAACACCAATACCAAACTATAGTAAAGGTCTCGGGGTCTTTCCGTCCTGCTGCGCGTAACGAGCATCTTTACTCGTACTGCAATTTCGCCGAGTTTATGGTTGAGACAGCGGGGAAGTCGTTACTCCATTCGTGCAGGTCGGAACTTACCCGACAAGGAATTTCGCTACCTTAGGATGGTTATAGTTACCACCGCCGTTTACTGGGGCTTAAATTCTCAGCTTCGCCTTGCGGCTAACCGGTCCTCTTAACCTTCCAGCACCGGGCAGGAGTCAGTCCGTATACATCGTCTTGCGACTTCGCACGGACCTGTGTTTTTAGTAAACAGTCGCTTCCCCCTGGTCTCTGCGGCCCCGATCCCCTCCCACCAGCAAGTGGTGTTCAAGGTTGGGGCCCCCCTTCTCCCGAAGTTACGGGGGCATTTTGCCGAGTTCCTTAACCATAATTCTCTCGATCGCCTTAGTATTCTCTACCTGATCACCTGTGTCGGTTTGGGGTACGGGCGGCTAAAACCTCGCGTCGATGCTTTTCTCGGCAGCATAGGATCACCGAATCCCCCCCTRCGGGGGTCCCGTCAGATCTCAGGCATCATGAACGGCGGATTTGCCTACCGTTCGCCCTACATCCTTAGACCGGGACAACCATCGCCCGGCTCGGCTACCTTCCTGCGTCACACCTGTTAATACGCTTGCCTCCCAGGATCAGGTCCCGCGCTCCACCAAAACCCTTCCACCACAAGGGCGGTCAGGCAGGTTTCGGGCGGTTAGTATCCCCTGTTCAGCATGGGCGGTTTTTCGCCGGTACGGGAATATCAACCCGTTGTCCATCGACTACGCCTGTCGGCCTCGCCTTAGGTCCCGACTTACCCAGGGCAGATTAGCTTGACCCTGGAACCCTTGATCATCCGGCGGACGGGTTTCTCACCCGTCTTTCGCTACTCATGCCTGCATTCTCACTCGTGTAGGCTCCACCGCTGGTTTCCACCGCGACTTCACTGCCCACACGACGCTCCCCTACCACTCCAGACGCCTGAACCAACCCCACAAGGGGGCAGCTTGGCTATTGTCTGAAATCCACAACTTCGGCGGTGTACTTGAGCCCCGCTACATTGTCGGCGCGGAATCACTTGACCAGTGAGCTATTACGCACTCTTTTAAGGATGGCTGCTTCTAAGCCAACCTCCTGGTTGTCTTCGCAACTCCACATCCTTTCCCACTTAGCACACGCTTAGGGGCCTTAGTTGGTGGTCTGGGCTGTTTCCCTCTCGACTATGAAGCTTATCCCCCACAGTCTCACTGCTGCGCTCTCACTTACCGGCATTCGGAGTTTGGCTGACGTCAGTAACCTTGTAGGGCCCATTAGCCATCCAGTAGCTCTACCTCCGGTAAGAAACACGCAACGCTGCACCTAAATGCATTTCGGGGAGAACCAGCTATCACGAAGTTTGATTGGCCTTTCACCCCTACCCACAGCTCATCCCCTCCATTTTCAACTGAAGTGGGTTCGGTCCTCCACGACGTCTTACCGTCGCTTCAACCTGGCCATGGGTAGATCACTTCGCTTCGGGTCTAGATCACGCCACTGCAACGCCCTATTCAGACTCGCTTTCGCTACGGCTTCCCCACACGGGTTAACCTCGCGACGTAACACTAACTCGCAGGCTCATTCTTCAAAAGGCACGCCGTCACCCCAACACGATCGCTCGCGGAGGCTCCGACGGATTGTAAGCACACGGTTTCAGGTACTGTTTCACTCCCCTCCCGGGGTACTTTTCACCTTTCCCTCACGGTACTGGTCCGCTATCGGTCATTAGGGAGTATTTAGGCTTATCAGGTGGTCCTGACAGATTCGCACGGGATTTCTCGGGCCCCGTGCTACTTGGGATACTTCACCAGGCGGTGCACAACATTTCGGTTACGGGGCTCACACCCTCTACGGCCGGCCTTTCAAGACCGTTCACCTATGCCTGCACTCTCACCTTCCCAGCCCGGCAGAGCTGGAGTGGGAAGTCCCACAACCCCGACCATGCAACGCCCGCCGGCTATCACACATGGAACGGTTTAGCCTGATCCGCGTTCGCTCGCCACTACTGACGGAATCACTATTGTTTTCTCTTCCTGCGGGTACTGAGATGTTTCACTTCCCCGCGTTCCCTCCACGCACCCTATGTGTTCAGATGCGGGTCACCAGGCAGCTCGCGCCCCTGGCGGGGTTTCCCCATTCGGACACCCTGGGATCACAGTCCGGTTATCGACTCCCCCAGGCTTATCGCAGATTCCTACGTCCTTCTTCGGCTCCTAATGCCAAGGCATCCACCGTGTGCTCTTAAAAACTTGACCACAAAAGATCAAGGAGTAATTTTCGAGAGAACCACAGAAACCACCACCATCACCCCAAAAGGCAACAGCGACAGATCCAGGTTCATATTCTTGGAAATTGCTTCTTATAAAAGATGCTCGCGTCCACTATGTAGTTCTCAAACAACAACCCCGTACCACACACCCCACACACGCCCCACAAAAGGGAACAACCGTGTGATCGGTGCAGCCAGGAAACCAGAAACACAAGTCCCGGAAAGGAAAACCCTCCCGGTCCTGTTGTCTCAGGACCCAACAGTGTGCCAAACACTAAACCGCTGATCACCTCTCCCGCACCGTTCCAGGACCACCGCGCTTCCAAGGGAAGCACAGGGGACCGTACTGGGTGCCGGCGAAGAACCGGCGGCCGCTATTYGTTGATATTCCACCCGTGAGCACCCGCCGCAGAACTWGCGTCTGCGCAACGGGCGTACTCCTGACAACCCCACCACACCCGCATACACGGGGCAGGGTGGTTGTAGGTGCTCCTTAGAAAGGAGGTGATCCAGCCGCACCTTCCGGTACGGCTACCTTGTTACGACTTAGTCCCAATCGCCAGTCCCACCTTCGACAGCTCCCTCCCACAAGGGGTTAGGCCACCGGCTTCGGGTGTTACCAACTTTCGTGACTTGACGGGCGGTGTGTACAAGGCCCGGGAACGTATTCACCGCAGCGTTGCTGATCTGCGATTACTAGCGACTCCGACTTCATGGGGTCGAGTTGCAGACCCCAATCCGAACTGAGACCGGCTTTTTGGGATTAGCTCCACCTCACAGTATCGCAACCCTTTGTACCGGCCATTGTAGCATGCGTGAAGCCCAAGACATAAGGGGCATGATGATTTGACGTCGTCCCCACCTTCCTCCGAGTTGACCCCGGCAGTCTCCCATGAGTCCCCGCCATTACGCGCTGGCAACATGGAACGAGGGTTGCGCTCGTTGCGGGACTTAACCCAACATCTCACGACACGAGCTGACGACAACCATGCACCACCTGTGAACCGGCCCCAAAGGGGAAGGACTGTTTCCAGCCCGGTCCGGCCCATGTCAAGCCTTGGTAAGGTTCTTCGCGTTGCATCGAATTAATCCGCATGCTCCGCCGCTTGTGCGGGCCCCCGTCAATTCCTTTGAGTTTTAGCCTTGCGGCCGTACTCCCCAGGCGGGGCACTTAATGCGTTAGCTACGGCGCGGAAAACGTGGAATGTCCCCCACACCTAGTGCCCAACGTTTACGGCATGGACTACCAGGGTATCTAATCCTGTTCGCTCCCCATGCTTTCGCTCCTCAGCGTCAGTTAATGCCCAGAGACCTGCCTTCGCCATCGGTGTTCCTCCTGATATCTGCGCATTTCACCGCTACACCAGGAATTCCAGTCTCCCCTACATCACTCTAGTCTGCCCGTACCCACCGCAGATCCGGAGTTGAGCCCCGGACTTTCACGGCAGACGCGACAAACCGCCTACGAGCTCTTTACGCCCAATAATTCCGGATAACGCTTGCGCCCTACGTATTACCGCGGCTGCTGGCACGTAGTTAGCCGGCGCTTCTTCTGCAGGTACCGTCACTTTCGCTTCTTCCCTACTGAAAGAGGTTTACAACCCGAAGGCCGTCATCCCTCACGCGGCGTCGCTGCATCAGGCTTGCGCCCATTGTGCAATATTCCCCACTGCTGCCTCCCGTAGGAGTCTGGGCCGTGTCTCAGTCCCAGTGTGGCCGGTCACCCTCTCAGGCCGGCTACCCGTCGTCGCCTTGGTGAGCCATTACCTCACCAACAAGCTGATAGGCCGCGAGTCCATCCAAAACCACAATAAAGCTTTCCACCCCCCACCATGCGATGAGGAGTCATATCCGGTATTAGACCCAGTTTCCCAGGCTTATCCCAGAGTTAAGGGCAGGTTACTCACGTGTTACTCACCCGTTCGCCACTAATCCCCGGYGCAAGCACCGGATCATCGTTCGACTTGCATGTGTTAAGCACGCCGCCAGCGTTCATCCTGAGCCAGGATCAAACTCTCCGTTGAAGTAAAACAGACACAACATGCGCCCCCGGGAAAACGGGAATCAACAAACTTGGCACACTATTGAGTTCTCAAACAACAGACACACCCGGCACCACCACAACCAACAATCAGTCAAGGATCGCTCCGGAGCAACTTTTCAAACTTACCCGAGTCCGGACCGCTTTGCAAATCAGCGTTTCCGCGACCCGCAAACCATCCAACCCGCCCCACCCGAACCCGGAGCGCACAAAACGCCGACCAGATCCGGTCTTGAAATTTAGGGGATTGGCCGCCTCCGGTTCCCAGCATTTCCGCTGGTCTCCCTCGCGGCGACTTAGAAAACAATACACCCACCACGCCCCCACCGCAACTCCACCCCCCACACCCACCCCACCACCCAAAAACCCCGCCACCACAACCCAAAAC
>NZ_JBFUAU010000036.1:0-4204 GCF_056406115.1 Arthrobacter sp. P1_D4
CCCCTGCACGTGAACCCGCCGCTGAGCACCATGGCCCAGCCGCTCGAGGACATGGGACGGATGGCCGTGAAAAAGCTGCTCCGCTCCCGCGACCTGGGGCCGAAGATCATGCCGCACCGGCTGATCGAGCGCGGCTCCACCGCGCCTCCCAATCCAACACCGCGGACCCCGGCGCCGCCCGGCGAACAAGTCGGCACCCAAGCCCCACTGAGCTAGCCAAGACCCCAAACACCACCACCCCCGGCGACAGCCGGCACTCCCCCGTGCCACCAAGCGACCCGCCGCGATTCCGCACGCACCAAACCACCCGCACCACCCACTCGCACCACCCCAACGAACAAGGAGCAACATATGAGGCAGCGCCGCCGCACCTGGCAGACTCTTCTCGCCACCACCGCATCCCTGACCGTCGCCGCCGTCGCCCTCACCGGCTGCGGCGGAACCGCCACGGATGCGAAGAGCGCCCCGAAGGCCGCCGCGTCCTTCGAGGGCAAGGGCCCCATCAACTACGTCTCCAACCGCGACGCCTCGGGTGCCGCGAACAAGAGCATCGAGGAATGGAACGCCGCCCACCCGGAGGAGAAGGTCACGTTCATCGAACTGCCCGACTCCGCGGACCAGCAGCGCCAGCAGCTCATCCAGAACGCCCAGATCAAGTCGGACACCTTCAGCGTGCTGAACCTCGACGTCGTCTGGACCTCCGAGTTCGCCGCGAACAAGTGGATCCTGCCGCTGCCCGCGGACGCGATCCCCACGGACAAGATGATCCCCGCCACGGTCAACGCCGCCACGTACCGGGACACCCTCGTGGGCGCCCCGTATTACACCGACGGCGCGCTGTTCTACTTCCGCTCGGATCTGCTCAAGGCCGCCGGCATCGCCGCCCCGCCCAAGACCTGGGACGAGATGAAGACCGCTTGCAAGGCGATCCTGGCCCTTCCCCATGCCGCAGGCATGTCCTGCTACGCCGGCCAGTTCGACAAGAACGAGGCCCTCACGGTCAACTTCTCCGAGGCCGTGGCCTCCGCCGGCGGCACCGTGGTGGACGCCGAGGGCAAGCCCACCGTCAACACCCCCCAGGCCAAGAAGGGCCTGAATCTGCTGGTGGACGGCTTCAAGGACGGCCTTTTCCCGTCCGACGCGATCACCTACCTCGAGGAGCAGGGCCGCCGCGCGTTCCAGGACGGCAAGCTGGTCTTCCTGCGCAACTGGCCCTTCCTGCACGCCTCCCTGAGCGCCACGGACGGCTCCAGCAAGGTAGCCGGCAAGTTCGGCATCACCTCCATCCCGGGCACCGACGGCCCCGGCGTCTCCACGCTCGGCGGCCGCAGCCTCGCCATCTCGCCCTTCACCGCCAACAAGGCCACCGCCCTGGAGTTCATCAAGTTCTTCACCAGCGAGGAGCAGGCCAAGAAGCGCCTCGCCCTGTCCTCCCGCGCCCCGGCGTACTCCTCCCTCTACGCGGACCCCGCCGTCGTCGCCAAGCGCCCGTTCTTCCCCACCCTGCTGACCTCGCTGAACAACGCCCAGCCCCGCCCCAAGGTGGTCCAGTACGGCGCCACCACCAAGGCGATCCAGGAAGAGGCGTACGCGGCCATCACCGGTAAGAAGGACACGGACACGGCCCTGAACGACATGCAGGCCAAGCTCACCGAGCTCTCCGCCAAGTAACTCCGCCCCGTAGCGCCAGCTTGGCCGGCCGGTTCACTCCGGCCGGCGCGGCAGCTGCAATCCCAGTGAGGTTCCCAGAATGACGACGACGACCGCCCCGCCCGCGGGCGCGCAGACCGGCACGCCCCAACCAGCCAGCCCGCGCAAACGCGGCCACCGCGGCAACCGCACCGCCGGCGAAGGCCGCATGGCCGCGCTGCTGCTCTCCCCCACCATCCTGGTGCTGGCCCTGGTGATCGTGTACCCGCTGCTCGCCGCGGTGCACCAGTCCCTCTACCGCGCCGAATCCGGGCTGGACGCGGACGGCTTCGTCGCCGACGTCGAATCCTTCGTGGGCCTGGCCAACTACGCCGACCTCTTCGTCGGCGAAACCGGGCGGCGCTTCCTGAACGCGCTCGGGAACACCACCTTCTTCACCGTCACCACGGTGTTCCTCGAGACCGTCCTGGGCCTCTGCCTGGCCCTGGCCATGAACCGCGCCTTCCGCGGCCGGTCCTTCCTGCGCGCCAGCATCCTGGTCCCCTGGGCCGTGCCCACCGCCGTGTCCGGCTTGCTGTGGCGCTGGATCTTCCAGTCCGACGGCATCGCCAACACCCTGCTCGGCAGCGAAATCCTCTGGACCGCCGAGGGCAACGCTTCCCGCGCGGCCATCATCATCGCCGAAGTTTGGAAGACCGCCCCGTTCATCGGCCTCCTGGTCCTCGCCGGCATGCAGGTCATCCCCGGCGAAGTCTACGAGGCGGCCAAGATTGACGGCGCCGGCTGGTGGCGCCAGCTCGGCTCCATCACCCTCCCGCTGGTCAAGCCCACCCTGCTGGTCGCCGTGCTGTTCCGCATGCTCGACGCGCTGCGGATGTTCGATCTGCCCTTCGTGCTGATCGGGCCGGGCAAGGAATCCGTGGAAACCCTCTCCATGCTCGCTTGGGACGAATCCAACCAGCTCCGCTACGGCTCGGCCTCCGCGTTCGCGATCATGCTCTTCCTCTACGTCGCCGTCGTCGCGATCGTGTTCGTGAAGGTGCTCGGCGCCGATGTCACCGGAGCCAAGGAACTGAAGCTGATCTCGAAGAAGTCCCGCACCAAGGCGACCCGCACGCTGGCAATCTCTGAACTGGAAATCGCTGAACAGAAGAAGGCCGAGGCCACCCGATGACCATCTCCGACCTCCGCAACGCCGCCACCGACTCCGGCGCCGTCGCGCCCGGCGTCGTCGCGCCCGACGCGAGCACCGCCGTCGTACCCGGAAAACCGAAAGCGCAGCGCACGTGGCGCTCCTACTCGGTGTACCTGGGCCTGGCACTGATCTTCGCCTACTGTCTGGCGCCGTTCTACTGGATGCTGGTCTCCAGCCTGCGCCGCACCGCCGACATTTTCGACAACACCCTGCTGCCGGCGCCGTTCTCACTGGAGAACTACGCCAAGGTGTTCGACGGCTCCACAATGTTCGGCCAGGCCCTGCTGAACTCCCTGATCGTGGCCGGCACCACCACGGTGTTCGCCCTGCTCCTCGGCGTCTTCGCGGCCTACGCGATCTCCCGGCTGAACTTCCGCTTCAAGTCGGTGATCCTGGGCGTGATCATCGCGACGTCGATGTTCCCCGGCATCTCCGTGGTGGTGCCACTGCTGCGCCTCTTCACCGACCTCGGCTGGATCAACACCTACCAGGCGATGATCGTGCCCAGCCTGTCCTTCGCGATCCCGCTGGCGGTCTGGAACCTCACCACGTTCATGAAGGCCCTGCCGTTCGACCTCGAGGAAGCCGCCATGATTGACGGCTGCACCAAGTGGCAGGCGTTCCGCCGGGTCCTGCTCCCGCTCGCCGCGCCTGGCGTCTTCACCACCGCGATCCTGACCTTCATCCACAGCTGGAACGAGTTCATCATCGCGCTATCCATGATCAACGATCCCAAAATCCAGACAGCCACGGTCGCGATCTCCAAGTTCACCGGCGCCACCGAATTTCAGGCACCCTTCGGCGAACAGATGGCCGCCGGCGTGATCGTCACCGTACCGTTGGTCATTATGGTGCTGATCTTCCAGCGACGGATCGTCGAAGGCCTCACCGCGGGAGCGAGCAAATGAGCTCTGTCTCGCCGGCAGGCCGTGTCGAGGAAACCGCCCTCGCGCCGGTCCCTGACTGGTGGCAGTCCGCCGTGATCTACGAGGTCTATCCGCGCTCCTTCGCCGATGGCGACGGCGACGGCGTGGGCGATCTCGCCGGGCTCATCGCCCGGCTGCCGTACATCGCCGCGCTCGGCGTCGACGGTATCTGGATGACCCCGTTCCAGCCCTCCCCGCAGGTGGACCAGGGCTATGACGTGACCGACTACTGCGGCGTGGACCCGCTGTTCGGCACCATGGAACAGTTCGACTCGCTGCTTTCCAAAGCGCACGCGCTGGGACTGCGGATCCTGCTCGACGTTGTCCCCAACCACTGCTCCTCGGAGCATCCGCTGTTCCAGGCGGCCCTCGCGGCCGGCCCGGGCTCGCCGGAACGGGAAATGTTCCACTTCGTTGAAGGCCCCGACGCCGA
>NZ_JBFUAU010000037.1:0-3709 GCF_056406115.1 Arthrobacter sp. P1_D4
TGCATCACAGCCCTCGCGGTGTGGTTCTCCGAGGCGATCATCTCCAAACCGTCACGCTGCCGGCTGAGTTCGGCGTCGATCTTCGCGGCGATCTCCGGATCCAGCACGGACAGGTCCGCGTCCAGACTCCGGGAAACGACCTGCTCAAACGCCAGCGTCTGTGTGCCCGCGGCCGCCGTTGCGCCGCTCACAGTTCGCCGCCGTTCTTGGACGCGTACTCCTGCGCCGAGAGCAGCGGGCCGTCCGATTCGGCGGCCACTTTGAAGAGCCAGCCGGCGCCGTACGGATCGCTGTTGATCAGGGAGGGGTCGTCGACGACGGCGGGGTTGGTTTCGGTGACCTCGCCCGTGACGGGGGCGTACAGGTCCGAGACGGACTTGGTCGATTCGACTTCGCCGCAGGTCTCCCCCGCGGTCACCGTGGCGCCGATCTCGGGCAGGTCCACGTAGACGATGTCGCCCAGGGCGTCGGTGGCGACGGCCGAGATGCCGATGGACACAACGTTCCCGGCCTCCCGCGCAACCCACTCGTGCTCGTCGGAGTACTGCAGTTCAGGGGCAACTTTTGCCATGTGTTTTTCCTAAGTCTTGGAGTGGTCGTTGGTGCTAAATCAATTGTGGCCGGGTTACGCGGCCGGAAACCGAATTTCTCCGCGTGTTCGGTCGCGAAGGCGCCCGCTGGGCGGACGCGACGCTCCCTTAGACGCACGCTTCCGGAATTCGCTCCCCTGCCGCTATCAAAAAAAATTCAGTTTTCGGGGCCAACAGTTTTCGGGGCCAGCCGTTTTCCCGGAAGAAACAGCGGCCTTTCGATATCTTCCAGAGCCGGGCTACTTCTTGGCTTCAAGGGTGTCATCAAGCTCAACCCCCAATGATCGAGCTTGGAACAACCCAGAGCCGCGGTAGGCGGCACCTCCCCCAGCACTTTTGGCTTTCGAAGGCGCCGGTTCCCGATGGTCCGGATGTGGCGTGATGCCTCCAAGGTGACGTACCCCCGAGGGGCTGGCCGGGCTGGGTTTTCGGAAGCGTGCGTCTAAGCGAGCGACCGCCGTCAGGGTTCCCTAACCGAGCTTGCGAGGTTAGGGGGACGGCGGGTCAAGCGAGCGAGCACGCGTGAAAACTCAGTCGGACAGCCCCGGTGCCGGCCACAAGACAGACACCGGGACAGGCCGCGGCAGACTACTTTTGGCGCTTGTAGAAAGGCAGTGCGACAACTTCGAAGGGTTCGGCCTTGCCGCGGAGGTCGATGTCCAGTGCCGTGCCGGGCTCGGTGAATTCGACGTCCACATAGGCCATCGCGACCGGGTAGCCGAGGCTCGGGCTGGGCTGGCCGGAGGTGACTTCGCCGACGACGTTGCCGTCCTTGAGGACCGGGTAGTGGCCGCGGCCGGCCCGGCGCCCGAGGCCCTTGAGCCCGACGAGCCTGCGGCCCGTCGTGGCGCCGGCGCCGGTTTCCTTCTTGGCGGCCAAGGCGGCCTTGCCGATAAAGTCGCCTTCCTTGGACAGGGCGACGACGGGGCCCAGGCCGGCGGCGAACGGATCGCCTTCGAGGGAGAGTTCGTTGCCGTAAAGCGGCATGCCGGCCTCGAGACGGAGCGAATCGCGGGACGCGAGCCCGGCGGGGGTCAGCTCGCCGTCCTCGGCGATGGCGACGAGCGCCTGCCAAAGGGCGGCGGCGTCGTCGTTCGCGACGAAGATCTCGAAGCCGTCTTCACCGGTGTAGCCCGTGCGGGCCAGCAGGAGGTCCTGGCTGGCGCCGCCGAACATGAACGGGACGTCCACGGCGGCGTAGTACTTCAGGCCGGTGACGAGCTCGTGCTGCGCAGCGGGGACAAGGCGCAGCAGGATCTCCTGGGCCTTGGGTCCCTGCACGGCGATCAGCGAGATCTCGGCGGACGCGTCACGGACGGTGACGTCGAACCCGCCGTCCTTTCCGGAACCGGCCCGTTCAGCGAGGGCCTCGGCGACTACCTTGGCGTTGCCGGCGTTGGGGACCACGAGGAACTTCTGGTCGCCGCGGCGGTAGGTGATGAGGTCGTCGATGATGCCGCCGTCCTCGTTGCAGATCAGCGAGTACTTGGCCTTGCCAATGGCCATCGCGGAGATCTTGCCGACGAGGGCGTAGTCCAGGAAGGCTGCGGCGTCGGGGCCGGTGACCCAGACTTCGCCCATGTGGGAGAGGTCGAACAGTCCCGCGGACTTGCGGACGGCATGGTGTTCGGCAAGTTCGGAGCTGTACTTCAGCGGCATCTGCCAGCCGCCGAAGTCCGTGAAGGAGGCGCCGAGCTTCTTGTGCTCTTCGTAAAGTGCCGTGTAATTCTCAGTCATCGTTGGCTGTCCTTAGTTGGCGGAATCGGAGTTGGCGGAATCATCGGAGTGGTCTTCGAAGGCTTCGAGGGGAGGGCAGGAGCAGATCAGGTTGCGGTCCCCGGCTGCTCCGTCGATCCGGCCGACGGGCGGGAAGTACTTGTCCTGCTTGAGCGTGTGGACCGGGAATACGGCCTGTTCGCGCGGGTACTCGCGGGTCCAGTCGGTGCTGATCACGGCAGCGGCGGTGTGCGGGGCGTTGCGCAGCGGGCTGTGCTCCACGGTGAATTCGCCGTTGGCCACTTGGTCGATCTCGGCGCGGATGGCGACCATGGCCGTGATGAAGCGGTCGATCTCGCCCAGGTCCTCGGATTCGGTGGGCTCCACCATGAGGGTGCCGGCCACCGGGAACGCCAGGGTGGGGGCGTGGAAGCCGTAGTCGATCAGGCGCTTGGCCACGTCCTCGGCGGTCACTCCGGTCTTGGCCGTGAGTTCGCGCAGGTCCAGGATGCATTCGTGGGCCACCAGGCCGCCTTCGCCGGTGTAGAGCACCGGGAAGTGCTCATCCAGCCGGGACGCAACATAGTTGGCTGCGAGCAGCGCGGACTTGGTCGCCTCGGTGAGGCCCCGGCCCCCCATGAGCTTCACGTACGCCCAGGAGATCGGCAGCACACCTGCCGAGCCGTAGCGGGAGCCAGGTGGGCCTTGGCCGCGACCGGGCCGACGCCCGGTCCGCCGCCGCCGTGCGGGATGCAGAAGGTCTTGTGCAGGTTCAGGTGCGAGACGTCGCCGCCGAACATGCCCGGCTGGGCCAGACCGACCAGGGCGTTGAGGTTGGCGCCGTCGATGTAGACCTGGCCGCCGGCGGCGTGGATCGCGTCGCAGACCTCGCGGACATCGGCGTCGTACACCCCGTGCGTGGACGGGTAGGTGATCATGATGCAGGACAGCGCGTCCTTGTGCAGCTCGATCTTSGCGGTCAGGTCCGCGTGGTCGATCGTGCCGTCCGAAGCCGTGGCCACGACCACGACCTTCATGCCGGCSAGCACGGCCGAGGCCGCGTTCGTGCCGTGCGCGGAGGCCGGGATCAGGCAGACGGTGCGCTGGGCATCGCCGCGGGAGAGATGGTAGCCGCGGATCGCCAGCAGGCCCGCGAGCTCGCCCTGGGAACCGGCGTTGGGCTGGATCGAGACCTGGTCGTAGCCCGTGATCTCGGTCAGCTGGCCTTCGAGGTCCTCGATCAGTTCACGCCAGCCGGCGGTCTGGGATTCCGGGGCGAAGGGGTGGATGGAAGCGAACTCCGGCCAGGAGATGGCCTCCATCTCGGCCGTGGCGTTCAGCTTCATGGTGCACGACCCCAGCGGGATCATGGTCCGGTCCAGGGCCAGATCGCGGTCCGAGAG
>NZ_JBFUAU010000038.1:0-2446 GCF_056406115.1 Arthrobacter sp. P1_D4
TGCATCACAGCCCTCGCGGTGTGGTTCTCCGAGGCGATCATCTCCAAACCGTCACGCTGCCGGCTGAGTTCGGCGTCGATCTTCGCGGCGATCTCCGGATCCAGCACGGACAGGTCCGCGTCCAGACTCCGGGAAACGACCTGCTCAAAGGGGGCAATCCCCGTCAAGGGGCTCACAGTTCGCCGCCGTTCTTGGACGCGTACTCCTGCGCCGAGAGCAGCGGGCCTTCTTCAGCGACCGCCACCTTGAAGAGCCAGCCGGCGCCGTACGGATCGCTGTTGATCAGCGCGGGGTCATCGACGACGGCAGGGTTGATTTCGGTGACCTCGCCCGTCACCGGCGCGTACAGGTCCGAGACCGACTTGGTCGACTCAACCTCGCCGCAGGTCTCCCCCGCAGTCACCGTCGACCCGACCTCGGGCAGGTCCACGTACACGATGTCGCCCAGCGCGTCGGCGGCGACAGCGGAAATGCCAATGCCCGCGGGCCCGGCGCCATCTGAAGCAACCCACTCGTGCTCAGCCGAATACTTCAGTTCAGCAACTACTTTGCTCATCTCAAATCCTTCTTTCTTCTCGTTCGTAAAACTTGTTTACCCCGGCCCGGAAGGGCCAACGGCGACCCGAGGGGACTTACTTTTGGCGCTTGTAGAACGGCAGCGCGACGACTTCGAACGGTTCCGTCTTGCCGCGGAGTTCGACGTCGACGATCGTGCCAGGTTCTGAGTTCTCGACGTCGACATATGCCAGGGCGACCGGGTAACCGAGCGTCGGGCTCGGCTGGCCCGAGGTCACCTCACCGATGAGCGTTCCGTTCTTGAGGACGGAGTAATGGGCCCGGGCTGCCCTGCGCCCCGTGCCCTTGAGTCCCACAAGCTTTTGGCCGATGGACGATCCGACGCCGGCAGCCTTGATCGCCGTCAGCGCCTCCTTGCCCACAAAGTCGCTTTCCTTGGTGAGCGAGACAACGGGGCCCAGTCCGGCGGCGTAGGCGTTGACGTAGCGGGAGAGCTCGTTGCCGTAGAGTGGCATGCCGGCCTCGAGACGGAGGGAGTCGCGGGACGCGAGGCCGGCGGGAATGAGGCCGTATTCTTCGCCCGCTTCAAGCAAGGCTTCCCATAGACCTGCCGCATCCTCGTTCGGGATGTAGATCTCGAAGCCGTCCTCGCCGGTGTAGCCGGTGCGGGCGAGAAGCAGATCCTGTCCCTTGATCTGGACCTCGACCGCGGCGTAGTACTTCAGGTCGGTGACCAGGACATGCTGCTCGGTTGGGACAAGGGTCAGCAGAATGGCTTCTGCGTTGGGGCCCTGGACGGCGATCAGCGAGGTCTCCGCAGAGGCGTCCTGGACGGTGACGTCGAATCCGCCGTCCTTTCCGGAACCGGCCCGCTCAGCGAGGGCCGCGGCGACTACCTTGGCGTTGCCCGCATTGGGGACCACGAGGTACCTGTCCTCAGCGCGACGGTAGGTGATGAGGTCGTCGATGATGCCGCCGTCGGTGTTGCAGATCAGCGAGTACTTGGCCTTGCCAACGGCGATCGCCGACAGCTTCCCGACCAGGGCGTAGTCGAGGAACCCGGCCGCGTCCGGACCGCTGACCCAGACTTCGCCCATGTGGGAGAGGTCGAACAGGCCCGCGGCGTTGCGGACAGCGTGGTGCTCTGCGAGTTCAGATTCGTATTTGAGGGGCATCTGCCAGCCGCCGAAGTCCGTGAAGAAGGCGCCGGCTTTTTTGTGCTGCTCGTAAAGAGCGGTGTAATTCTCAGTCATTGAGTCAGTCCTTAGTTTTCGAACGCTGCTGTGTTGTCCTCGAACGATGCTGTGCTTTGCTCGAACGATTCGAGGGATGGGCACGAGCAGATCAGGTTGCGGTCCCCGGCCGCGCCGTCGATCCGTCCGACCGGCGGGAAGTACTTGTCCTGCTTCAGCTGGAGGACCGGAAACGCCCCCTGCTCACGCGGGTACGCGCGGTCCCAATGAGAGCTAACGACGGCGGCAGCCGTGTGGGGTGCGTTGCGCAACGGCGAGTTCTCCACCGTGAAGTCGCCGTTGACGACCTGGTCGATTTCCTGGCGGATGGTGATCATCGCCTCGATGAAGCGGTCAATCTCCGCAAGGTCCTCGGATTCGGTGGGCTCCACCATGAGGGTGCCCGCCACCGGGAAGGACAGCGTGGGTGCGTGGAAGCCGTAGTCGATCAGGCGCTTGGCCACGTCCTCGGCCGTGACTCCTGAGCGGGCGGTCAGTTCACGCAAATCCAGGATGCACTCGTGGGCCACCAGGCCACCCGCGCCCATATAGAGCACCGGGAAGTGCTCATCCAGCCGGGACGCAACATAGTTGGCTGCGAGCAGCGCGGACTTGGTCGCCTCGGTGAGGCCCCGGCCCCCCATGAGCTTCACGTACGCCCAGGAGATCGGCAGCACACCTGCCGAGCCGTAGCGGGA
>NZ_JBFUAU010000039.1:0-2271 GCF_056406115.1 Arthrobacter sp. P1_D4
CCGGCGGTCTGGGATTCCGGGGCGAAGGGGTGGATGGAAGCGAACTCCGGCCAGGAGATGGCCTCCATCTCGGCCGTGGCGTTCAGCTTCATGGTGCACGACCCCAGCGGGATCATGGTCCGGTCCAGGGCCAGATCGCGGTCCGAGAGGCGGCGGATATAGCGCAGCAACTGGGTCTCGGAACGGTGCGTGTTGAACACCGGGTGCTGCAGGAAGTCGGAGGAGCGCAGCACGGACTCCGGCAGTTCGAGACCCTGGGCTGAACCGACCGGGCCGGCGCCAAAGGCGACGGCAACGGCGGCGAGGACGTCCGGCGTCGTGGTTTCATCAACGGATACACCCACCGTGTCGGCGTCGATCACGCGAAGGTTGATGCCGCGGGCCTCGGCCGCCGCGATGACCTTGGCGGCCTTGCCGGGGACGCGGACCGTGACGGTGTCGAAGAAGGACTCGGATACCAACTCGCGGCCGGCGGCCTTAAGGGACGCTGCCAGGGTGCGGGCGTTGTTGTGGACGGCCTCGGCGATCGCCTTCAGGCCATCGGGGCCGTGATAGACGGCGTACATCGAGGAGACGATGGCCAACAGCGCCTGCGCGGTGCAAATGTTGGACGTGGCCTTCTCACGGCGGATGTGCTGCTCGCGGGTCTGCAGGGCCAGACGGTAGGCGGGGACGCCGGCGTTGTCCTTGGACACCCCCACAATGCGGCCCGGAAGCGTGCGTTCCATGCCCTCACGCACCGCCATGTAGGCGGCGTGCGGCCCGCCGAAAAACAGCGGCACACCGAAGCGCTGCGTGGAGCCGACTGCGATGTCAGCCCCCTGCTCGCCCGGAGGGGTAATCAGGGTCAGGGCAAGCAGATCCGCCGCCACGGTGACCAGTGCGCCGCGTTCCTTAGCCTCCGCGATCACGGCAGACTGGTCCCACACCCGGCCGGAGACGCCCGGCTGCTGCAGGACGACGCCGTTGATGACGCCGTCGGGCAGGCCCTTCGAGAGGTCGGCGACCTCAACCTCGAAGCCCAGCGCCTCGGCACGGCCCTTGACGATCGCGATGGTCTGCGGCAGCACATCGGTATCGAGGACGGTCTTGGCCCCGGCAGCGGACTTGTTTTTGTTGGCCCGGCGCATCAGAAGCACTGCCTCGGCGACTGCGGTGGCTTCATCCAGCAGGGAAGCATTCGCGACCGGCAGAGCGGTGAGGTCCTGGACCATGGTCTGGAAATTCAGCAGCGCCTCAAGCCGGCCCTGCGAGATCTCCGGCTGGTACGGGGTATAGGCCGTGTACCAGGCCGGGGCCTCAAGGATGTTGCGGCGGATCACCGCCGGGGTGAGCGTGTCGTAGTAGCCCTGCCCGATCATCTGCACGGCGGTCTTGTTCTTCGACGCCAGCTTGCGCAGCTCGGCCAGCACCTCGACCTCGCTCAGCGCGCCGTCGAGGCTGAGCGGCTTTTGCTGGCGGATGGAGTCGGGCACGGCAGTGTCCACGAGGCCATCAACGCTGTCGTAGCCGATCGCCTTGAGCATGGTGTCGATGTCGGTCTGGCGGCGCGCGCCGATGTGCCGGTCTACGAAGGCAGAAGGATGGGACTGAACGGTCATATGGAACTCCAGGGTCGGGCCGGCCCGAAGGACACGGCTGTGGATCAAGTTCCTCCCCGCTCTGTCGTGGACCTGAGAGATTCCGCAGACAGGGGTCTGCTTGCACCGTCGGTGAGCTCGCCCTTCATGATGAAGGGCGAACTGCTTTCCAGAGTTGCCTCGTCGCGGCGGTACGTGGGCCTGAGAGATTCCTGGGGAGGATTTGCTCCTACGGCGCCCGCATCATTTGCTTGCAGGACTCTCCCGCCGCAGATCAAAAGCGTGTCGCTTGCGCCGTGACCGGGGTCACAGCGTTGTTGCCCTCCATCATTGGCCAGGGCCTGTGCGGCTGACTACAGCAACCTGCCTAATTTTGTCGATACCCTTTATCCATATGTATGAAGACCGCTCCAGCGCGTGGACTTTGGACGATTGTCTATACGCAAGTGCAAAACCGCGCAGTTCATTAGTAGACGGGACCGGGGCCAAGCCCTGACCATGGAGTTGCCCGGAAACACCCCGCCCTGGCCCAGAAGGAGCTTTACTGTGACACTGGCACCAGAAGGCCGGAAGATGCTGCGCATTGAGCAGCGAAACGCGGCCACACCGGTGGAACGGAAGCCGGAATGGATCAAGGCCAAGGTCCAGATGGGCCCGGAGTTCGTCCAGCTCAAAAACCTCGTCAAGAAGG
>NZ_JBFUAU010000040.1:0-1939 GCF_056406115.1 Arthrobacter sp. P1_D4
TGGACGTGGCTGCAGGAGAAGATACCTCCCATATCCTCAGCGGGTTGACAAACCAGCTGCCTGATCGTGATCCGGAAGAGACCGCCGAGTGGCTGGAGTCCCTGGATACCCTGATTCAGGAACAAGGCACCGAACGTGCCCAGTACATTATGCGAAGCCTGCTCCAGCGGGCCGGCGCGCAGTCCGTGGGTGTTCCGATGGTCACCACCACGGACTACGTCAACACCATCCCGGTCGAYCAGGAAGCSSCRTTCCCCGGGGATGAGGAGATCGAACGCAAATACCGTGCCTGGCTGCGCTGGAAYGCCGCKGTGATGGTGCACCGGGCKCAGCGGGCGGAYATCGGCGTCGGCGGCCACATCTCCACCTACGCCGGTGCCGCGACCCTGTACGAGGTCGGCTTCAACCACTTCTTCCGYGGCAAGGACCACCCCGGCGGCGGCGACCAGGTTTTCTTCCAGGGCCACGCCTCGCCCGGCATGTACGCCCGYGCCTTCATGGAAGGCCGGCTCTCCGAGGAGGACCTGGACGGGTTCCGGCAGGAGAAGTCCAAGGAAGGGCACGCCCTGTCCTCCTATCCGCACCCGCGCCTGATGCCGGAGTTCTGGGAATTCCCGACCGTCTCGATGGGCATCGGCCCGATGAACGCCATCTACCAGGCCCAGTCCAACCGGTACCTGCACAACCGCGGCATCAAGGACACCTCGGACCAGCAGGTCTGGGCGTTCCTGGGCGACGGCGAAATGGACGAGCCCGAGTCCCGCGGCCTGCTCCAGCTCGCGGCCAACGACAAGCTCGATAACCTCAACTTCGTGATCAACTGCAACCTCCAGCGCCTCGACGGTCCCGTCCGCGGCAACGGCAAGATCATGCAGGAACTCGAAGCGTTCTTCCGCGGTGCCGGCTGGAACGTCATCAAGGTCGTCTGGGGCCGGGAGTGGGATGACCTGCTGGCCAAGGACGAGGACGGCTCGCTCGTGAAGATCATGAACGAGACCGTCGACGGGGACTACCAGACGTACAAGGCCGAGTCCGGCGCGTTCGTCCGCGAGCATTTCTTCGGCAAGACCCCGCAGACCAAGGAAATGGTCCAGGACCTGACCGACGACCAGATCTGGAACCTCAAGCGCGGCGGTCACGACTACAACAAGGTCTACGCCGCCTACAAGGCCGCGACCGAGTTCAAGGGCAAGCCCACGGTCATCCTGGCGCACACGGTCAAGGGCTACGGCCTGGGCACCCACTTCGAGGGCCGCAACGCGACCCACCAGATGAARAAGCTCACCCTCGCGGACCTCAAGGCCTTCCGCGACCACCTGCGCATCCCGATCACGGACGACCAGCTCGAAGCGGACCTCTACCGGCCGCCGTACTACCACCCCGGCATGGACTCCCCCGAGATCCAGTACCTGATGGACCGCCGCAAGCAACTCGGCGGCTTCGTCCCCGAGCGGCGCTCCAAGCACGCCGACGTCACGCTCCCGGACGAGAAGGTCTACGAAGTCGCCAACCGCGGCTCCGGCAAGCAGCACGCCGCCACCACCATGGCCTTTGTCCGCCTGCTCAAGGACCTCATGCGGGACAAGGAGTTCGGCAAGCGGATCGTGCCGATCATCCCCGATGAGGCTCGCACCTTCGGCATGGACGCGTTCTTCCCGACGGCGAAGATCTACAACCCGAACGGCCAGAACTACCTCTCCGTGGACCGCGAGCTCGTCCTGGCGTACAAGGAGTCCATCTCCGGCCAGATCGTGCACGCCGGCATCAACGAGGCCGGGTCCGTGGCGGCCTTCACCGCCGCCGGCACGTCCTACGCCACCCACGGCGAACCGCTCATCCCGGTCTACGTCTTCTACTCGATGTTCGGCTTCCAGCGCACCGGCGATTCCTTCTGGGCCGCCGCCGACCAGATGACCCGCGGGTTCATCATCGGCGCCAC
>NZ_JBFUAU010000041.1:0-1346 GCF_056406115.1 Arthrobacter sp. P1_D4
GACAGCGCTCCCTCGTCGAACATGACGCGCCAGCCAACCGGACGACGCCGAAGAACGGATACGAAAAGAGCGGTCCAAGACAAACCAGCCCTGGACCGCTCACCCTTGCCCTATTGACAAGAACACCTACATATCAGGTGTACTGAGCCATCAGGTTGGTGACACCCGGGTGATGGGTGTGGTTCCGATGCCGGTGTGGATTCGTTCAGTGTTGTAGTGCTGGAGCCAGGGCGCAAGTGCGGATTGGCGGTCGTTGCTGCTGGTGAAGACCTGCCGGTAGGCCCATTCGGTTTGCAGGGTCCGGTTGAAGCGTTCGGCTTTGCCGTTGGTCCAGGGGCAGTGGGGCTTGATGAAGCGCTGAACTGCTCCGAGATCTGCGACTGCCTGACGGAACATTGTGGAGTTGCGGCAGGCGAAGGCGTTGTCGGTGATGACGCGTTCGATCCGTTGGATGCCGTGGCCGGCGAAGTAGCCCGCGGCGCGGGTGAGGAACCCGGCCGCGGTGGCGCCCTTCTCATCGGGAAGGACCTCGGCGTAGCCGGTGCGGGAGTGGTCATCGATCGCGACGTGGACGTAGTCGTAACCGATTCCGCGTCCCTTGACCTGCTCCGAGCGGCCGTGGGCCCGCCAGCCGCCGCCGTCCGGGATGCGTCCGAGCTTCTTGACGTCCAGATGGACCAGTTCCCCGGGCCGTGCCCGCTCGTACCGGTTCGCCGTGGTCCGGGCGGCGCGGATCGGGGCGCCGGTCAGCGGATCGCAGTCCGCCAGCCGCGGGACCCCGTGCCGGTGCAGGATCCGGGACACGGTCCGGGCCGGGACGCCGGTGAACGCGGCGATCCGCAGCGGACCGAACCGTAACGACCGCCGGGCGTCCAGGACGGCTTGCTCACGGTCGGAACTCGTCCGGGCCGGTGATGACCTCGGCCGGCTTGAGCGGTTCGGCAGCCCGGCTGCGCCCTCGGCCCGGAAACGTCTGACCCACCGGTACGCGGTCTGCCGGGACACGCCCAGCTCCGCAGCGATATGGGCGACCGGGCGGCCGGCGGCCACCCGGTCGATCAGGAGTCTTCCATGAACCGTCAACCGGGCATTAACGTGGGACACGAGGACCTCCGAGCGCCAAGTGTGTGAACTAGACAGCTCCACTTAGCCCGGAGGTCCTCCTCGTTTTCAAGCCCCACATGTCAACAACGTCCCGGCTCAGTACACCTGATATGTAGGTGTTCTTGTCAATAGGGCAAGGGTGAGCGGTCCAGGGCTGGTTTGTCTTGGACCGCTCTTTTCGTATCCGTTCTTCGGCGTCGTCCGGTTGGCTGGCGCGTCATGTTCGACGAGGGAGCGCTGTC
>NZ_JBFUAU010000042.1:0-1270 GCF_056406115.1 Arthrobacter sp. P1_D4
GCGGCGATCGCGTTGCGTTCGATGCACGGGACCTGCACGAGCCCGCCGATCGGATCGCAGGTCAGGCCCAGGTTGTGTTCCATCGCGATTTCCGCGGCGTTCTCCACCTGCTGGGGCGTGCCGCCCATGACTTCGGCCAGGCCGGCGGCCGCCATCGAGGACGCGGAGCCCACCTCGCCCTGGCAGCCGACTTCCGCGCCGGAGATGGAGGCCTGCTCCTTGTAGAGCACCCCGATCGCGGCCGCGGTCAGCAGGAACTTGACCACCACGTCGTCCCGGTCGGCCTGGGTGGCCTGGTCCATGCCGGGGGCGAAGTGCAGCGCGTAGTAGAGCACGGCCGGGATGATCCCGGCGGCGCCGTTGGTGGGGGCGGTGACGACCCGGCCGCCGGAGGCGTTTTCCTCGTTCACGGCCAGCGCGATCAGGTTGACCCACTCCTGCCAGTACTTCGGATCCCGGTACTCGGGGTCCTGGCCGAGGGTTTCCTTCATCAGGCGCTTGTGCCAGTCCGGGGCCCGGCGGCGGACCTTAAGCCCGCCGGGCAGCAGCCCTTCGCGCTTGAGGCTGACCTCGACGCAGCCTTCCATCACCGAGTAAATGTGCAGCAACCCGTCCCGGATCTCCGCCTCGGTCCGGGAGGCGCGCTCGTTGACGAACATGATCTGCCCGATCGAGAGGCCCTTGGACTGGCAGCGGCCCAGCAGTTCCGCGGCCGTGCGGAACGGCAGCGGCAGTTCCTTCTTCGACTCGTCGAGCTCCTTCAGGGCCGCGTCCTCCTCGCCCTCGCGGACAATGAAGCCGCCGCCCACGGAGAAGAACGTCGCCTTGTGCAGGACTTCGCCGCCGSCGTCGGAGACCGTGAACGTCATCCCGTTGGTGTGCCGGGGCAGGATGGTCAGCGGCCGCAGGACCATGTCCTGCACCCCATACGGCAGCGCAACACCGTCCCCATCGCCCGCGCCGGCGAGCTGCAGGGTGCCGGTCTCGGCGATCGCGGCSAGCCGACCCTCCACTTCCTCGGGCAGGATCTGCTCGGGGTGGAAGCCCTCCAGGCCCAGCAGGATCGCGGTCATGGTGCCGTGCCCGTGCCCGGTGGCGGCGAGGGAGCCGTACAGGTCCACCCGCAGCGACGCCACCTTCTCCAGGTCCCCGGACGTTTTGAGCTCCTCGGCGAAGACCGCGGCGGCCCGCATCGGTCCCACCGTGTGGGAACTGGACGGCCCTATTCCGATGGAAAAGAGATCGAAGACTCCAACAGCCATTGTCGGTT
>NZ_JBFUAU010000043.1:0-1237 GCF_056406115.1 Arthrobacter sp. P1_D4
TCAAGCCGCAGGAATTCGTGGACCTGCAGCACGAAGCCGACGAGATCGGCTTCCTGGGCGTCATGTCCGGGCCCCTGGTGCGTTCCTCCTACCGCGCCGGCCGGCTCTGGGCCACCGCGATGCGCAAGAAAGGCTGGGAAATCCCGGCCGAACTCGCCCACATCGAAAGCTCCGGAAGCACCCGCCAGGAAGCCAGCTCGCTGCTCGGCGCCCAAGCCGGCGCCTGACATCGACGGAGGACCAGAGATGTTTCCCATACGACTTGAAATCATTCCTTCCGAGGGAATCGTCAAAAAGATCCAGTCGGCAGTGCCGCTGACCACGACACTCACCATCACGTGTCTGCCTCACCACGGAACCGGGCGGACCATGCGCACGGCCGCCCAGCTCAGTCTGCTCGGCTACACCGTGGTCCCGCACATCGCGGCTCGCAGCCTGGCGGATAGCACCCAGCTGGCCCGTATCATCCGGGAATGCGCTGGGTACGGCATCTCGGAAGTGTTCGCGGTTGGCGGTGACGCCCCGCAGCCCGCGGGTCCCTTCGCCAATGGCGGCGAGCTGCTGCGCGAGATCGCCGAAATCAGCGGCGGCCAGATGGCCGTTGGGGTCGCCGGGTATCCGGAGGGTCATCCCGGCATCGGCCCGCGGCAGCTGCTCGAATCATTGTTGGCCAAGCAGGAACTTGCCTCCAACGTCGTCACGCAGATGTGCTTCTCGGCCGACAGTATCCATAGCTACACGGCGATGCTGCGCCGCGAGGGAGTCATGCTTCCGGTCCTGGCCGGGGTTGCCGGGTCCGTCCAAAGAACCAGGCTGATTGCACTGGCAACGAAGATCGGCGTCGGAACGTCCCTGCGGTTCCTTAGCGGGAAACGACCGCTCGCCCGCCGCCTCCTGAGCGGCGAACGCTACTCGCCCGGCACTCTCATCAACGAGCTGACCGCCCAGCCTGTCGTCGATGGCATTCATCTCTACAGCTTCAATTGTTTTGACGAGTTACCCGGTACCGTCGCCGCTTCGTCGACGGAACTCTCCGCCACCACCAGCCAAGGAAACACACATGCTTGATACCCCGTTCCAGCCCGCAACCGCGAAGAACGTCACGGGCAGCAGCCGCGTCAAGCGCGGCATGGCTGAGATGCTCAAGGGCGGCGTCATCATGGACGTCGTCAACGCCGAGCAGGCCCGCATCGCCGAAGACGCCGGTGCCGTGGCCGTGATGGCGCTGGAACGCGTT
>NZ_JBFUAU010000044.1:0-1192 GCF_056406115.1 Arthrobacter sp. P1_D4
GGCTGCGCACCGGCGAAGCTTGCAATGGCCACTGTGACCGGCTGCGTTGCGTCGGACGAGAGCTGGCTGGCGATCAGGAATTCATTCCACGAGGAGATGAAGGCCAGGATGGCGGTCGTGAAGATGGCCGGTGCGGCCAGCGGCATGATGACCTTCCGGAASGCCTGTCCCTGCGTGCAGCCGTCCACCCGGGCCGATTCCTCGAGCTCCCACGGCATCTCCCGGAAGAAGGAKGTCATGGTGTAGACCGTCAGCGGCAGCACGAACGAGATGTTCGGGATGATCAGGGCCTGGTAGGTGCCCATCCAGCCGATGTTCGTGAAGAGCTGGAACAGCGGGGTGATGAGGGCGACGCCGGGGAACATGGAAGCGCCCAGGATGAAGCCCAGCACRAGGTACTTGAACTTGAAGTTCAAGCGGGCCAGTGCGTAGGCGGCAAACACGCCGATCACCAGSGACACCAGGGTGACGACGGTGCCGATGAACAAGCTGTTCAGCAGTGCCTGGCCRAAGTGGTTGCCGAAGGACGTGTCGAACGCCGTCCTGAAGTTGTCCAGCGTGATGTGGGTCGGCAGGATCGAGGTGTCGTAGGTGTAGCCGACGTCGCGGAACGCCGTCACCACCATCCAGTAGGCCGGAGCCAGGCACCAGAACAGGATCACGACCGCACTGATGTAGGTCCGGCTCTGGGCCCACTTCTCGCGGTTCTGCGCGGCCTTCCGCCCCCGGTCCTGCTCKGCGCGCAGCTCGGTTGCGGCGCTCGTCGCGGCGGTCATTTCTTCCCCTTACCTGCGCCRGTCTGCTGCTCCACGACGTTCGCTCCGAGGAAGCGMACGAAGATGAAAGCCACCAGAAAGATGATGATGAACGTGATGGTGGACAARGCCGCCGCCGCGTTGAAGCCCTGCCTGATCTGGTTGATCACCAGGATGGACAGCGTGGTGGTGTTGTTSGCCCCGCCGGTCAGGATGTACGGGAGGTCGAACATGCGCAGCGCGTCCAGGGTGCGGAACAGGATGGCCACCATGAGCGCCGGTTTCACCAGCGGCAGGGTGATCATCCGGAACCGCTGCCAGGCTGAGGCGCCGTCGACCTTGGCCGCCTCGTACACTTCCGCGGGAATCATCTGCAGCCCGGCGAGAATCARCAGCGCCATGAACGGCGTGGTCTTCCAGACGTCCGCGATGATCAC
>NZ_JBFUAU010000045.1:0-1034 GCF_056406115.1 Arthrobacter sp. P1_D4
CGCGGATCGAACGGGACGGCGTTGCGGTTGACGGTGATGTCGATTTCCGCGAGCCGGTCCTCGGCCTGCTGACCGTTGAGCTCGCAGTCGCGCAGGTCCACGAGGACCAGGTGCACGTCGGTGCCGCCGGAGATCACGTTGATCCCCTGCGCGGTCACGTCGTCCTGGACCAGCCGYTCGGCAAGGATCCGGGCACCGGCCAGCACACGCTCCTGGCGTTCCCTGAACTCTTCGGACGCGGCGATCTTGAAGGCCACGGCCTTGCCGGCGATGACGTGCTCCAGCGGGCCGCCCTGCTGCCCGGGGAACACCGCCGAGTTGATCTTCTTGGCGATCTCGGCGTCGTTGGAGAGGATGATGCCGCCGCGCGGACCCGCGAGGGTCTTGTGCGTCGTGGAGGTCGTGACGTGCGCGTGCGGGACCGGGGWCGGGTGCAGCCCGGCCGCGACGAGCCCGGCGAAGTGCGCCATGTCCACCATCAGATACGCGCCCACCGAGTCSGCGATCCGGCGGAACTCGGCGAAGTCCAGCCGGCGGGCGTACGCGGACCAGCCGGCCACGATCAGCGCCGGCTTGTGCTCCTGGGCCAGGCGCTCGACCTCGGCCATGTCGATCCGGTGGTCCTCYTCACGGACCTGGTACGGGACGACGTTGTACAGCCGGCCGGAGAAGTTGATCCGCATGCCGTGGGTCAGGTGCCCGCCGTGCGCCAGGTTCAGGCCCATGATGGTGTCCCCGGGCCGGATCAGGGCGTGCATCACCGAGGCGTTCGCCTGCGCGCCGGAGTGCGGCTGCACGTTCGCGTACCCGGCGCCGAACAGGGCCTTGACCCGGTCGATCGCGAGCTGCTCGACCACGTCAACATGCTCGCAGCCGCCGTAGTAGCGCTTGCCCGGGTAGCCCTCGGCGTACTTGTTCGTCAGCACCGAACCCTGCGCCTGCATCACAGCCCTCGCGGTGTGGTTCTCCGAGGCGATCATCTCCAAACCGTCACGCTGCCGGCTGAGTTCGGCGTCGATCTTCGCGGCGATCTC
>NZ_JBFUAU010000046.1:0-935 GCF_056406115.1 Arthrobacter sp. P1_D4
GCCTCGGATGCGTCGATCTGCGCGGTGAGCTCGGTCAGCAGGTCCAGATCGGCGGCCAGCACCTGCCGGGCCACGGCTGCGTCCGCCGTGGTCAGCGCGTCGCGGGCGGCACGGACGAGCCGTTCGGCCAGCGGCTGCCGAACGTGGAGGCCGCGGACGGCGGCGAACCGGATGAACCGGGCGGTGCCCAGCGCGGCGAGCCGCTTCGGGTCGGTGAATTCAGCAGCGATGAGCCTTCCCACTTTGGTGCCGAGCACGTCCGGCAGGACCAGCGTCAGCCCGGGGAAGGCCCGGTCCAGCTGGCCCAGCAGCTGGTTCTTCGTCGCGGTCCGCGCCTGGACCCTGCGGGTCCGGTGCGCCGCCCACGCGCCGAGTTCACCGATCACAGCCTCGCGCGCAGTCACAGGAAGGCCCCTGCCGCTGAGGACCAGCTCGGTGATCGCTTCCAGATCCAGGGCATCGGTCTTGATGCGCCGGCGTCCCTGGACCCTGCGCTGCTCGGCCACGTGCGCGGGATTCAGCTCCAGAACCTGCCAGTCCGCGGGCCACACGGACGGGGTGAGCAGCGGCCGGTGGTAATGCCCGGCAGCTTCGATCCCGACTCTCACSGGRRCATCCATCCCGGCCAGCCTGCTTTTGATCAGAGTGAGGATCCCGTCCAGGCCCCGTCCGGTCATCTCGAAGTCCACCGGACCCAACAGGCGATGCCGGGCGGCATCGGTGACCGACAACGCGACCGTCCTCTTGCCAACGTCGACAGCAACAACAACGGGTGAWTCACCGGTCACCACGCCCTGAACAGACATAACAAACACCTCCGAAGGTGTCGGGAGGATCCCGCGGATCAACCTCAGGTCCTCAAAGGAATCTGATACATCCCGTCCTGACATCTCCGGAGGTGTTTGTGAAGGACAGACTCAACTCATATCAGCTGT
>NZ_JBFUAU010000047.1:0-836 GCF_056406115.1 Arthrobacter sp. P1_D4
GCGGCGATCGCGTTGCGTTCGATGCACGGGACCTGCACGAGCCCGCCGATCGGATCGCAGGTCAGGCCCAGGTTGTGTTCCATCGCGATTTCCGCGGCGTTCTCCACCTGCTGGGGCGTGCCGCCCATGACTTCGGCCAGGCCGGCGGCGGCCATCGAGGACGCCGAGCCCACCTCGCCCTGGCAGCCGACCTCCGCGCCGGAGATGGAGGCCTGCTCCTTGTACAGCACCCCGATCGCGGCCGCGGTCAGCAGGAACCTGACGATCGTGTCATCGCGGTCGGCCTGGGTGGCCTGGTCCATGCCGGGGGCGAAGTGCAGCGCGTAGTAGAGCACGGCCGGGATGATCCCGGCGGCGCCGTTGGTCGGGGCGGTGACGACGCGGCCGCCGGAGGCGTTTTCCTCGTTCACGGCGAGGGCGATCAGGTTGACCCACTCCTGCCAGTACTTCGGATCCCGGTAGTCGGGGTCCTGGCCGCGGGTTTCCTTCATCAGGCGCTCGTGCCAGTCCGGGGCCCGGCGGCGGACCTTAAGCCCGCCGGGCAGCAGCCCTTCGCGCTTGAGGCTGACCTCGACGCAGCCTTCCATCACCGAGTAGATGTGCAGCAACCCGTCCCGGATTTCCGCCTCGGTCCGGGAGGCACGCTCGTTGACGAACATGATCTGCCCGATCGAGAGGCCCTTGGACTGGCAGCGGCCCAGCAGTTCAGCGGCCGTGCGGAACGGCAGCGGCAGTTCCTTCTTCGACTCGTCGAGCTCCTTCAGGGCCGCGTCCTCCTCGCCCTCGCGGACAATGAAGCCGCCGCCCACGGAGAAGAACGTCGCCTTGTGCAGGAC
>NZ_JBFUAU010000048.1:0-780 GCF_056406115.1 Arthrobacter sp. P1_D4
TGCTCGCACCGATGGTCTCGGATGCCCTGGCCTCCCAGGTCATGCAGGGAGTGGAGGAGGAAGCCCAGGAACGCGGCTACGCCGTGATGCTCGGCCGCACCGGCGCAAAATCCGCCTACATCGCCGGTTACCTGCGGACCCTGCGCACCTACCGGGCCGCCGGCGTCATCCTCATCTCCGCGGTGATCACGCCGGAGACGCGGCAGCTGCTGGGGCCCAATGTTCCCATCATCTCCGTCGCCATTAGCGACAAGTCGGGCTCACCCAGCGTGGCGATCGACGACGAGCAGGCAGCCTATGACGCGACCCGTCACCTGCTGCGGCTCGGCCACCGGCGCATCGGCCTCCTGACCGGGGATCCGGCGTCGATCTACGTCGCCCAGCCCCGGAAGCGCGGCTACCTGCGCGCCATGAACGAAGCCAACTGCACCCCGGTGACGGCGACCGGCAGCTTCTTCTACGAAAGCGGCGCCGCCGGCGCGGACGAAGTGCTGCAACAGGACCCCGGTCTCACCGCCGTCTTCGCGATGAGCGATGAAATGGGCGCCGCCGTCGTCAATGAACTGCAGCGGCGCGGCCTCCGGGTGCCGGARGACGTCTCGGTSCTRGGCTTCGACAACACCTCCACCTCCCTGCACGTGAACCCGCCGCTGAGCACCATGGCCCAGCCGCTCGAGGACATGGGACGGATGGCCGTGAAAAAGCTGCTCCGCTCCCGCGACCTGGGGCCGAAGATCATGCCGCACCGGCTGATCGAGCGCGGCTCCACCGCGCCTCCCA
>NZ_JBFUAU010000049.1:0-729 GCF_056406115.1 Arthrobacter sp. P1_D4
CCATCACCATCGGCCTCTGCTGGATCGGTCTGGGCGTTGTTTATCTAACCTTCCTCACCAAAGGATTCCGCAAGGAACCACCAGAGATGGACCTCCACGACCGTGAGAGCCAGCCGGGCGAACCCACCAAGGAGGTTCAGCAACCAAACGCTGACGACAAGCGGTCAACCAAGCAGAATGCCACCCAGGCCCAGCCCACCGAAATCTAACCCCCACCACCAATACAAGGACGGGCCAGGCACCAGTGCCCAGGCCCGTCCCTCTGTGTGGCGGGTGCCATCTCGAGAAACGGGACCTAATCAGCGCCATTGCCACCGTTCCCTTTCACACCCGATCGGCGCGCTCCAAAGTCCGTACCGTTCCGAGTGACAACCCACTGCATCCCGGGCTGCGGAACGGCAACCCGGGATGCGGTGCAAGTTCGGTGGCAAACCTCCGGTCACGAGCAATCCGATCGGGCGAGTATGCCATCGCTGAAAACCATTTCTTCGTCCCAAAGAGCCGATTCGCTACGTGCGTGCCCACATCATGAGCATCAAATCAAAGGCGACATAAAGAGCAAATCAGGAGTCCAATGATCATCACGATCGAGGCCGACCGCTACTTCCACATCACAGGCCTATCCCCGACAGAAATCGAAGACAGTATCAACACGGCTGTAGAGATGGCCCGCGACCACTCGATGACAGAAGGATGGCAGGGCATTCTCGTCACCCGCCACGGACCTGA
>NZ_JBFUAU010000050.1:0-728 GCF_056406115.1 Arthrobacter sp. P1_D4
CCATCACCATCGGCTGCTGCTGGATCGGTCTGGGAGTTGTTTATCTAACCTTCCTCACCAAAGGATTCCGCAAGGAACCACCAGAGATGGACCTCCACGACCGTGAGAGCCAGCCGGGCGAACCCACCAAGGAGGTTCAGCAACCAAACACTGACGACACGCGGTCAACCAAGCAGAATGCCAGCCAGGCCCAGCCCACCGAAATCTAACCCCCACCACCAATACAAGGACGGGCCAGGCACCAGTGCCCAGGCCCGTCCCTCTGTGGCGGGTGCCATCTCGAGAAACGGGACCTAATCAGCGCCATTGCCACCGTTCCCTTTCACACCCGATCGGCGCTCTCCAAAGTCGTACCGTTCCGTAGTGACAACCCACTGCATCCCGGGCTGCGGAACCGCCACCCGGGATGCGGTGCAATTTCTGTGGCAAACCTCCGGGTCAAGAGAAATCCGATCGGGCGAGTATGCCATCGCTGAAAACCATTTCTTCGTCCCAAAGAGCCGATTCGCTACGTGCGTGCCCACATCATGAGCACCAAATCAAAGACGACATAAAGAGCAAAGCAGGAGTCCAATGATTATCACGATCGAGGCCGACCGCTACTTCCACATCACAGGCCTATCCCCGACAGAAATCGAAGACAGTATCAACACGGCTGTAGAGATGGCCCGCGACCACTCGATGACAGAAGGATGGCAGGGCATTCTCGTCACCCGCCACGGACCTGA
>NZ_JBFUAU010000051.1:0-682 GCF_056406115.1 Arthrobacter sp. P1_D4
CAGGGGATCAACGTGATCTCCGGCGGCACCGACGTGCACCTGGTCCTCGTGGACCTGCGCGACTGCGAGCTCAACGGTCAGCAGGCCGAGGACCGGCTCGCGGAAATCGACATCACCGTCAACCGCAACGCCGTCCCGTTCGATCCGCGCCCGCCGATGGTCACCTCCGGGCTGCGGATCGGCACCCCGGCGCTGGCGACCCGCGGTTTTGGCGAGGCGGCCTTCGCCGAGGTTGCCGATATCATCGCTGAGGCTTTGATCGCCGACGCCGGCGCGGACCTCTCCGGTCTGCGCACCCGGGTTCAGGCCCTCGCCGCCGCCCACCCGCTCTACCCCTCGGTTGATAACCTCGCCTAGGCGACGTAAGACTGAAGTAGCAGCAGTACAGAACTAACAGCAGTACAGATCACGACGCCGGGTTGCCGCCACAAGCCGCCGCCCGGCGTCGTGCATCCGGCCTGCGGCCGCCAACCAGCGCCCGCAGTGCCTTCCGGCAGGACTCTCTGCCGGACCACAGCAAGACCTAGTTAGGAAACCGACAATGGCTGTTGGAGTCTTCGATCTCTTTTCCATCGGAATAGGGCCGTCCAGTTCCCACACGGTGGGACCGATGCGGGCCGCCGCGGTCTTCGCCGAGGAGCTCAAAACGTCCGGGGACCTGGAGAAGGTGGCGTCGCTGCGG
>NZ_JBFUAU010000052.1:0-661 GCF_056406115.1 Arthrobacter sp. P1_D4
CAGGGGATCAACGTGATCTCCGGCGGCACCGACGTGCACCTGGTCCTCGTGGACCTGCGCGACTGCGAGCTCAACGGTCAGCAGGCCGAGGACCGGCTCGCGGAAATCGACATCACCGTCAACCGCAACGCCGTCCCGTTCGATCCGCGTCCGCCGATGGTCACCTCCGGGCTGCGGATCGGCACCCCGGCGTTGGCGACCCGCGGTTTTGGCGAGGCGGCCTTCGCCGAGGTTGCCGATATCATCGCTGAGGCTTTGATCGCCGACGCCGGCGCGGACCTCTCCGGTCTGCGCACCCGGGTTCAGGCCCTCGCCGCCGCCCACCCGCTCTACCCGGGCGTGTCCGACCTCGCCGGTTGAGCTTGGCGGGCCCGTGGGTCCGGCCTCCTCTGCATGCTCGGTCGCGAAGACGCCCGCTGAGCGGACGTGACGCTCCCTTAGACGCATGCTGCCGGAGACCGGACCCGAAGGGCCCCTGTTCACCTCTGTCCCCGAGCCCATACCTAGTTAGGAACCGACAATGGCTGTTGGAGTCTTCGATCTCTTTTCCATCGGAATAGGGCCGTCCAGTTCCCACACGGTGGGACCGATGCGGGCCGCCGCGGTCTTCGCCGAGGAGCTCAAAACGTCCGGGGACCTGGAGAAGGTGGCGTCGCTGCGG
>NZ_JBFUAU010000053.1:0-635 GCF_056406115.1 Arthrobacter sp. P1_D4
ATCATGGACGTCGTCAACGCCGAGCAGGCCCGCATCGCCGAAGACGCCGGTGCCGTGGCCGTGATGGCGCTGGAACGCGTTCCGGCCGATATCCGCGCCCAGGGCGGCGTGTCCCGCATGTCCGATCCCGACATGATCGACAAGATCATTGCGGCCGTGTCGGTGCCCGTGATGGCCAAGGCCCGGATCGGGCACTTCGTCGAGGCGCAGGTGCTGCAGTCCCTCGGCGTGGACTACATCGACGAGTCCGAGGTCCTGACCCCGGCGGACTACACCAACCACATCGACAAGTGGAACTTCACCGTTCCGTTCGTCTGCGGTGCGACCAACCTGGGCGAGGCSCTGCGCCGSATCAACGAGGGCGCGGCGATGATCCGGTCCAAGGGCGAGGCCGGCACCGGGGACGTCTCCAACGCCACCACGCACATGCGCCAGATCCGYGCCGAGATCAAGAAGCTCGCCGGCATGGCCGAGGACGAGCTCTACGTCGCGGCCAAGGAGCTGCAGGCCCCGTACGAACTGGTCAAGGAAGTTGCCGCGACCGGCAAGCTCCCGGTGGTGCTGTTCACCGCCGGCGGCATCGCCACCCCGGCCGACGCCGCGATGATGATGCAGCTCGGCGCCGACGGCGTGTT
>NZ_JBFUAU010000054.1:0-629 GCF_056406115.1 Arthrobacter sp. P1_D4
CCGGCGTGATTCCAAGGGCGCCCACGCTGACTTATTCGACCTCGGCGGTTGCCGGGTCATCTGGCGTCGTTCGGGCTGCCCAAGGGCGAAGGGCCGGGCGCCAAGCTAGGTGCGGCGTAACGCGGGAAGCGTCCGCCATAGCTGTATCGGCGTCTGGTCCGGCCCTTCGTCGGTTCCAGCGTCTCACCGCCGGCCTGGGTTGTGAAGGGATCCTGCGGGCACCTCCGTGGGTTCCGTGAGGGGGATTTCCGGCTGGCMTCATGGTGTGCCGCGGCTTGTCACTTCCAGCGGCCGGGGTCGTAGSTGGYCTGGTCCCGGACCATGGCGTAGGCGATCCGTGATGCGCGGTGCGCCATCGCGCAGGCGATGACGCCGCCGTGYTTGCCTCTGGTCCTGAGCGCCGCGGCGTAGGTCCGGCTGGGCGCGTCGTTGAACCAGAGCCCCATGCCSAGATCGATCAGGGCCCGGCGTAGGGCCACGTTGCCTTCCCTGCTGATGGATCCGTCGCGTCGTTTGCCTGCCGATTCGTACTGGGTGGGGGACAGACCCGATGCCCGGTAGATCTGTGACGGCCCGGGCCAGCGGTGCGGGTCGCCCAGGGCGCCGCCGTAGTTGCCGGCGCGGACCAC
>NZ_JBFUAU010000055.1:0-549 GCF_056406115.1 Arthrobacter sp. P1_D4
GCCGGCCTGGCCGAAGTCATGGGCGGCACGCCCCAGCAGGTGGAGAACGCCGCGGAAATCGCGATGGAACACAACCTGGGCCTGACCTGCGATCCGATCGGCGGGCTCGTGCAGGTCCCGTGCATCGAACGCAACGCGATCGCCGCCGCCAAGGCCATCAACGCCGCCAAAATGGCGCTCTGGGGCGACGGCACCCACCGGGTCTCCCTCGACGAGGTCATCGTGACCATGCGCGAGACCGGCAAGGACATGTCCTCCAAATACAAGGAAACCGCCATGGGCGGCCTCGCCGTCAACGTCGTGGAGTGCTAGGAAGCTGACCGCCGCCGGCAGGGGCTGCCGTGGCGCTGGCCGGCGGCTCCGGCTGTGCAACTTACAACTAGCGCCTGCAGCTGTGCAGGCCCTAGACAATATGAAGTGTGGTGGTTGCCTGAAGTAGGACTGGAACCCCGGGTTCAAAGAGATTCGTGGGTTGCCGGCCCACGGTCTGTTCCGCATTCTGGTGCGGGTGTGGACTGGTAGAGCCACATTTGAACGTCTGGAGGTTCC
>NZ_JBFUAU010000056.1:0-526 GCF_056406115.1 Arthrobacter sp. P1_D4
ATGATGTACCGCAGTGACGATAACGGCAATTATTTCAGAGTAGAATTTTACGTAATAAACTAATACATATAACCACAATGAAGAGACTATTTACCCTTTTGGCTTTTATAATGTTGAGCACAACTTGCTTTGCGCAACACATTATTTCATTTAAGGCGATGGGCCACGATGACGACGAGCCGGTTTACGGTATGAGCGGAGCCACTTCCTTCTACTTCAAAATCACGCCCGAGTATGAGATAAATGGCAGCAAGTTGGTGGTGTATTTCGAGCCCTCGCAGGCTTTAATTAGGGAAAAATCATACGTAAACTTATTCATCGGCCCAAAACCGGTTTACAGCGCCCGGTTAACTAAGGATTCTATACAGAAGATATCCATCAACCTTACCAAGGCCGATGTAACGCCGGATAACTACATCAAAATTCAGGTTAAAACGCTATTGACAATTACCGACGACCCGTGCCGCGATTTGGATAACCCCGCTATGTGGTTAAAAATTAAGAACTACTCCTACTTGTCGTTAGT
>NZ_JBFUAU010000057.1:0-490 GCF_056406115.1 Arthrobacter sp. P1_D4
GAGATCGGAGATCGCCGCGAAGATCGACGCCGAACTCAGCCGGCAGCGTGACGGTTTGGAGATGATCGCCTCGGAGAACCACACCGCGAGGGCTGTGATGCAGGCGCAGGGTTCGGTGCTGACGAACAAGTACGCCGAGGGCTACCCGGGCAAGCGTTACTACGGCGGCTGCGAGCATGTTGACGTGATCGAGCAGCTCGCGATCGACCGGGTCAAGGCCCTGTTCGGCGCCGGGTACGCGAACGTGCAGCCGCACTCGGGTGCGCAGGCGAACGCTTCGGTGATGCACGCCCTGATCCGGCCCGGGGACACCATCATGGGGCTGAACCTGGCGCACGGCGGGCACCTGACCCACGGGATGAAGATCAACTTCTCCGGCCGGCTGTACAACGTCGTCCCGTACCAGGTCCGTGAAGAGGACCACCGGATCGACATGGCCGAGGTCGAGCGCCTGGCCCAGGAGCACAAGCCGGCGCTGATCGTGGCCGGC
>NZ_JBFUAU010000058.1:0-478 GCF_056406115.1 Arthrobacter sp. P1_D4
CCGGAAACTAGGGAACTAGGGTAGAGTTGATCAAGCGACGCGGGGTGGAGCAGTTCGGTAGCTCGCTGGGCTCATAACCCAGAGGTCACAGGTTCAAATCCTGTCCCCGCAACTGGAGAAAAGGTCCGGAACACTGGAAACAGTGTTCCGGACCTTTTGCTTTAAGCCGCTGGGGACGGTCCGGAAGCCGGAAACCGGGAAACCGGTCATAGGACAAAAGGGGCGACCCCTTGAGCGGCCCGGCCCGCAGTCCATCGACCTGGATGGGCCGGACTGGACGCCAGCTGGGCCGGACTGGACGCCAGCTGGGCCGGACTGGGCACGTGGTCAGGGCGGTCCGGAAACTAGGGTAGAGTTGATCAAGCGACGCGGGGTGGAGCAGTTCGGTAGCTCGCTGGGCTCATAACCCAGAGGTCACAGGTTCAAATCCTGTCCCCGCAACTGGAGAAAAGGTCCGGAACACTGGAAACAGTGTTCC
>NZ_JBFUAU010000059.1:0-392 GCF_056406115.1 Arthrobacter sp. P1_D4
GCCTCGCCCTTGGACCGGATCATCGCCGCGCCCTCGTTGATGCGGCGCAGCGCCTCGCCCAGGTTGGTCGCACCGCAGACGAACGGAACGGTGAAGTTCCACTTGTCGATGTGGTTGGTGTAGTCCGCCGGGGTCAGGACCTCGGACTCGTCAATGTAGTCCACGCCCAAAGACTGCAGGACCTGCGCCTCGACGAAGTGCCCGATCCGGGCCTTGGCCATCACGGGCACGGACACGGCCGCGATGATCTTGTCGATCATGTCGGGATCGGACATGCGGGACACGCCGCCCTGGGCGCGGATATCGGCCGGAACGCGTTCCAGCGCCATCACGGCCACGGCACCGGCGTCTTCGGCGATGCGGGCCTGCTCGGCGTTGACGACGTCCATGAT
>NZ_JBFUAU010000060.1:0-384 GCF_056406115.1 Arthrobacter sp. P1_D4
ACATCGTCGCGGGCGGGACGGTGCGGATCGTGGCGGCCAAGGACGGTTCCGGCTACACGGCGGCCTCCGTCATGCTGGTCGCGGCGACAGCCACCGGCCAGTCGAACTGAACCGCCGCGGCCGGCATCGCAACCGTGGCTGGCCGGCATAGCCGCCGTGCCGTGCGGGCGGCGCTGCCTGCGAGGCGGTCCACGGAGTGGGCAGCCGGCATCGCCGCCCGCAAGGCACGGCGGCGATRCCGGCCAGCCACGGTTGCGATGCCGGCCGCGGCGGTTCAGTTCGACTGGCCGGTGGCTGTCGCCGCGACCAGCATGACGGAGGCCGCCGTGTAGCCGGAACCGTCCTTGGCCGCCACGATCCGCACCGTCCCGCCCGCGACGATGT
>NZ_JBFUAU010000061.1:0-372 GCF_056406115.1 Arthrobacter sp. P1_D4
GCATCCGGGCACATTCTTCGTCAACAACGAACTCAATACCTATAAATCTGATGTTAAAATAAAGATCGATAAGGAGAAGGCCCGTACTTTGGGTGTCCTGACCAGCGATGTGGACAAAGTAATCCGTATGGCTGTTGCAGGGCTAACCGTAGGGGATTATATTGATGACCGGGGCGATTCACGCAACGTAGTGATCACCACGCCAAGGGACAAGTTCTCCAATTTAAATGCACTCAAAAAACTTTATGTCAATAATGTGCAGGGCACCCCGGTGTTAGTAGACCAGATCGCTACGATCTCTTTTGAAACCTCGCCTACAGCGATCAATCACTTTAATAAATCCCGGTTTGCCAAGGTTACGTCGCTTACGAA
>NZ_JBFUAU010000062.1:0-362 GCF_056406115.1 Arthrobacter sp. P1_D4
CTCCACGTTCGGCAGCCGCTGGCCGAACGGCTCGTCCGTGCCGCCCGCGACGCGCTGACCACGGCGGACGCAGCCGTGGCCCGGCAGGTGCTGGCCGCCGATCTGGACCTGCTGACCGAGCTCACCGCGCAGATCGACGCATCCGAGGCCGAACTCGCCCGGCCGCTGCCGCTGAGCCCCTTCGCGACGCTCACCACGACCCCGGGCTGGGGCGTGGTCCGCGCCGGCAACTACGGCGGCGCCCTGGGCGACCCGCACCGCTGGCCCGGGCCGTCACAGATCTACCGGGCATCGGGTCTGTCCCCCACCCAGTACGAATCGGCAGGCAAACGACGCGACGGATCCATCAGCAGGGAAGGCAA
>NZ_JBFUAU010000063.1:0-362 GCF_056406115.1 Arthrobacter sp. P1_D4
TTGCCTTCCCTGCTGATGGATCCGTCGCGTCGTTTGCCTGCCGATTCGTACTGGGTGGGGGACAGACCCGATGCCCGGTAGATCTGTGACGGCCCGGGCCAGCGGTGCGGGTCGCCCAGGGCGCCGCCGTAGTTGCCGGCGCGGACCACACCCCAGCCCGGGGTCGTGGTGAGCGTCGCGAACGGGCTCAACGGAAGCAACCGGGCGAACTCTGCCTCGGATGCGTCGATCTGCGCGGTGAGCTCGGTCAGCAGGTCCAGATCGGCGGCCAGCACCTGCCGGGCCACGGCTGCGTCCGCCGTGGTCAGCGCGTCGCGGGCGGCACGGACGAGCCGTTCGGCCAGCGGCTGCCGAACGTGGAG
>NZ_JBFUAU010000064.1:0-357 GCF_056406115.1 Arthrobacter sp. P1_D4
GTTGATAGCCGTGTTGGCCCTGTTAATTTTAGGCGGCATATTCAACAAGCAGGTACTGGGGTTGCTGGATGGGACTAAAAAGGATACTACGGAAACACATACAGTTAAGGATAAACCGAAATTAGTGGAGCCGGATCCCGTTCCCGCAGGCGGAGCGGTGGAGCCAACTCATACCGACAAACCAACTTCCACAAAACCAAAAACCGGCGGGAATCAAAAACCGGCTGTTACAACTGGTGGTACTACTGCAACGCCGCAGGGGGGTAAACCGGCTAAACCGGTAGGCACAACAGGTGCGGCGGGTACCGGAAAGCCTCCTGTAGATATAAAACCCGGCGCTGGCTCCGACGGAAACCC
>NZ_JBFUAU010000065.1:0-356 GCF_056406115.1 Arthrobacter sp. P1_D4
TTCTTCATATTCTTGGAAATTGCTTCTTATAAAAGATGCTCGCGTCCACTATGTAGTTCTCAAACAACAACCCCGTACCACACACCCCACACACGCCCCACAAAAGGGAACAACCGTATGATCGGTGCAGCCAGGAAACCAGAAACACAAGTCCCGGAAAGGAAAACCCTCCCGGTCCTGTTGTCTCAGGACCCAACAGTGTGCCAAACACTAAACCGCCCATCCCCTCTCCCGCACCGTTCCAGGACCACCGCGCTTCCAAGGGAAGCACAGGGGACCGTACTGGGTGCCGGCGAAGAACCGGCGGCCGCTATTCGTTGATATTCCACCCGTGAGCACCCGCCGCAGAACTAGCG
>NZ_JBFUAU010000066.1:0-352 GCF_056406115.1 Arthrobacter sp. P1_D4
CGACGTCGGCTTCGGCGTCGCCCTTGGCCTTGCCGTCAGTCGACGGCGCGGCCGGAACTGCGGGGACGGCCGGCTTTGCCGGGAGCGTAGGCGTGGCCGGGACAGCCGGCGTGGCGGGCGTAGCGTGGCTCACTTCAGCCTGCTCGGTGCTGGACATCTGAGCGGCATTGGCCAGTCCTATGCCGGAGAAACCTCCGACTGCCAGAATGGCGGCGCCGACAGCGATCTTGGTGGTCTTGCTAACACTCTTCATTACAGACGTATATCCTTTGTTTTTTTGGTTTGAAGGCGGGCTGAGGCCTCATGGGGGCAGTTGACAGCCCACTCTCGCCAGAAAAGGCTGGCCGGCGCC